>NZ_JBGTFY010000095.1:0-11685 GCF_041747015.1 Nostoc sp. | reverse complement strand
TAACGTAATAAAAATTACATTCTAACTTAAGATTCGCTTATAATCACTTAGACTATATAAAACATAGGTTAGCTTTGTTTTTTTGGCAAAGCCAACCGCAATTTTAAGACCAGCAAACAATAACTGACAAAGAGCGGGATGACAAATTACTGGGCGATCGCAATTGGCATCAATCAATATCAGTTATTTCAACCTTTAAGTTGTACCCAAGCAGATGCTGAGGCACTGGAGGATTTTTTAGTTACACATGGCGGTTTTGTCCCCAAACACTGCCTGTTAATGACAGATACTTCGCCGCCGATTGGGGATCGATCCACTTACCCGACTAAAGAAAATATTTTGCTGCTACTTGAAGATTTGGCAGCGACAAGTTGGCAACCGGAAGACTATTTGTGGTTATTCTTTAGCGGTTATGGGGTCAACTACAAAGGTAAAGATTACTTAATGCCAACAGAGGGCAACCCCGAACTCGTGCAAGAGACTGGCATAGAATTGCGATCGCTAATGCAAAGTCTGCAACTTGCTGAGATGAATGTATTGCTACTACTCGATATCAACCGCGCTTTTGGCACCCAAGCGGATGCTCCCGTTGGCGAAGAAACAATAGAACTAGCTCAAGAACTACAACTCGCTACAATTCTTTCTTGCCAGCCAGAGCAGTTTTCCCACGAAAGTAGCGAACTAGGTCACGGATTCTTTACAGCAGCTTTGTTAGAAGCTTTGCGTTCTGGTAATGGCAGCAACTTGGCAGATTTAGAAAGCTACCTAAGCCTGCTCATGCCAAAATTATGTCAACATCACTGGCGTCCTGTCCAAAACCCTGCCACTATCATCCCATCAAGGCAGCAAGTAATCTTGCCAAGTTTGGCAATGGAAAGCGAGTTTCAAGCAGAATCGGTGATTTATCCCGAAGAATCCTTTGCTGTTGCCCTTGCGGCTCCTCCCCTCGACGATTCCCCTAGAACTTCAGGAGATCGGGGCAGATGGGGAGAAGCTACTATGAACTCCTCGCAACAGGTGAAGGCTTATAAGGTCGAGAAGTCTAAGGATCAACAAGTCCAGAAGTCAGCTACAGATTTAGTTTCCCAGCCAATGCCGGAAACTTCTTTAGGAGTGAATACCAGGGGAAGATTTATCCCCAATTCCTCCCAAGGTTATGTCTCTCGATTGCCATCGAATCAGTCAAGCATCCCTTTTTGGAAACAGTTTATCTTATGGGGCGGAGGCAGCTTGCTGGTAGCAGGTTTAATCGCTGTAGTTTTTCTGCGTAATCAAGAAACTTTTAGAATTAAGCAAATATCAAATACGTCACCCAATGCTACTGCTAGCGATCGCCAGTTTATCCAGAATTTATCTAGCGATCCCACTCCACCAGTTAAACTCAAAAACCCATCTAGCGCCCAAATAGTCTCTAGTTCCGAGTCAAAAAAGCGGAATCAAGCAGTATTAGACCTAGCGAAAATGTCGCTCAGACAAACTCAAGCTAGCGATTTGAGCATGGCGATCGCTACAGCCCGGAAAATTAAACCCGGTGAACCACTGTACGCACAAGCTCAGGAGAATATTAAAATTTGGAGCCGGATGATTTTAGATTTAGCAGAAGGTCGTGCTAAAAAAAGACAGTATGCCAGCGCTATTGCTGCCGCACGGTTAATCACCAAAGATGAAGACCCATACGCCAAAGCCCAAGCAGCAATTAACCTGTGGCGGTTAGAGGGCAAGCAGTATGTGAGTAACAAAACTCTTTTAGATGCAGCTAATGGCTTGATTAAGTCAGGACAGGCATCTACCTACAATCGGGCGATCGAAGTTGCCAAAACAGTCCCAGCAGGTCAACCAGGCTTCGATACTGCCCAAAAATCAATTAATAAATGGAGTGAAAAAATTCTAAATCTGTCCAAGAGCCGTGCCGCAGAAGGAGAACTCAAGTCCGCAATTGCGACCGCTGCTTTAGTGCCAGAGGAAACAGGCGCTTACGAAGATGCTCAGGATGCTATCCGAAAATGGCAAAAAAAATAGTTAGGAGTTAGGAGTTATGAATTATGAGTTTTATTTTTAATTCGTCACTAATCACTCTGTATAAACGCAATCAATAGCGTCTCTACTCCTAACTTTTCCCTCAGCACTGTGTATTAGCAATACTGCGACACATCTTCGCCACAATCGTCGGCTAGATAGCACAGCGCTCGAAAACGTAAACCAACCACTTCATCATATAAGGGGTTAAGCTTGCACATGGGCGGAATGTGAAACAGGGTTTTTCCAAATAATTTGACATCCCGCTCAAAGGGACACTGAGATGGAATCAGTTTGCACAAGCGGTGAGCTAATTGGCGATCGCGAACTTGAATGCTGTCTACCCGCTGCCGTAAGGGTTGGAGAATATTCCAGTAAGCTTTGGAAACAGAACGGTTTAGCTGGGTTACTTTATGATCACTAGTCTCTGCTTGATTGATTGATACCCAGCTAGCCAGAAAAATCTTTTTTGTGGTACTGTCGAATACCTTCATGGTTAATCCTCTACGTTATTGAGGCTATTCAGCTTTTTGATGAATATATACAATGTGGCTACGACCTTTACCGGAAAAATCGCGTCCTGACTGCGATATAAGTTAATACCTGATTAGCCACTTAAGTCAGAACTTAATTTATTACTACGTCAAGTTAATCGCAATTTTCTGGGGATCGGTAGCGTAATATTACGATCTTGTTCATAACTTGACACACGTTAAATTTTAGTGAAGACATCTGTCATCGGGTAGGCTTTAGTGTAGCATTTACAAACCTTAACACAATCTCTTCCTGGAAGTATTTTTGCTAAGTATAAATATTGGTAATACCCTAGTAGGCGTTTTTCTTCTCTGTATTCCCACGTTTCTACGTCCTCGCGTCCTGTTCATTGCTGACTATTCTGAATTTCTAGGAGACTTGGCAATGGGTTCATTGAATGTGCGTGAACCATAGAAGTGCGATCACTTGCTCAAAATTAAACTCAGATATTTATGAAGGATTACTTTTAAAAAATTCCTTTTCATGTGTAAATACTGCCTTTAGGAAACTCATATAGTATAAAAAACATAGATTAGGCTTGTTGATAAATTTTAAAATAACTCAGTTTAACCACTCTAGTAATCCAGATAAAGGCTGTGCCATAAATATCTTAGGCAAGCACTAATTTTGTTGCTATTAATAACAACTGAGTATTAAAGACAACTACAACATGAGAAAAGGTGATCATATTTACTTTAAGTGTGGTGATTACAGCCATCATGGTATCGACTGCGGTGATGGTACAGTCGTCCACTACACAAAAAATCAGGGAAATATTTCTCGTGTTTCTTGGGATTCATTTGTATCTGGAAAGATAGTGTTTCTAAGGGAGTATGGTAGTTCTGACTTGCCTGATGTTGTAATTCAACGCGCCGAAAGCCGATTGGGGGAAAATACTTACGACCTGTTTGGTAATAATTGTGAACACTTTGCTACATGGTGTAAGACAGGTATACACGCAAGCGAACAACTCAAAAATGCTGGAGCAACGGCAGGAGGAGCATCTGGAAGTGGAGCCGCAGTTGCGGGTAGTATTGGTGTTATCAGTGCTGCCGGAGCCGCAGCTGGGCTAAGTGGAGCCGGGATTATGTCAGGTCTAGCTACAATCGGTGGAGTTGTTGGTGGGGGAGCTGTTGCAGGCATTGGCGCACTTGGTATAGCTCCTGCTGCTATAACAACCCTGGCAATGAATAGTATTTTAGAAGATAACGAAAATCTTACTAGCGACGAGAGAGAAGCTCGTGCTGTTGGCAGAACTATGACAACTGTTGGTGCTGCTGCTGGCACTGCGGGAGCCGTTGGTGCTGTTGCAGCTGCTGGAAGCGTTGCTGGTCTGAGTGCTGCTGGAATCACTTCAGGGTTAGCGTCTGTTGGGGCGACAGTTGGCGGTGGTATGGCAGCAGGTGTAGCTATCACAGTTGCAGCACCAGCAGTTGCAGCAGCAGCAGTTGGTTATGGTGCTTATTGTTTCTGGAAATGGATATCAGAATAATAAATCAGCACTCCCGGCAAAGTTGTTTATACGCAACAACTCCACCTTATAAAAGCAAATGATTTTTCTCTAAATCTCATGCTAAAGCGCAAAGACATGAGAAAAACTCTGCGTCTCTGCGCTTCTGCGTAAGATTTTTATCTTAAATTCCCTATGATGCTACCTGAGCAGCAGTCCGAGTGCGTCGTCTTCTGCCATCGGCAACTTTCACAGGTGGCTGATCGGGGATTTGCATCAACAAAGTTACAGATGGCTGACATTGTAGTTCGCGGCGGATGGAACGCTGCAATTCTCGTTCTAAAGTACCTTGCAATCCACCCCAGTCTATATCTGCTGCTTCACCTTCGCCAGCAGCAAATTCTGACCAGCGTACAGTGAGAATTTCTTCAATCCGTTGTTTTACCCAGGTTTGTAGAAGCGATCGCTCTACATTTGTCACTACACCCCGGAGGTGAACTTCTGGTTTTGCCAACAGTTTACCATTCCAATCAATGGCAGCGGCGATCGTGATAATGCCTTCTGAAGCCATACGTTGCCGTTCTTGCAACACATGGGCACTTACCATACCGGAGCTAGTTGTATCCACCAATTCGATCCCAGATGGCACTTTACCAGCGACGCGAATGGTATCTTCAGTCAGTTCTACAACATCACCATTCTGGATAATGATCATGTTTTCGGCGGGAATGCCCATACTCTGAGCCGTTTCTGCGTGCTTCACCAGCATCCGATGTTCGCCGTGAAATGGTACAAAGAACTTGGGTTGAGTTAAGGCAATCATCAGCTTTTGCTCTTCCTGACAGCCGTGACCGGAGACGTGAATCCCCTTATCCCGACCGTAGATTACTTTCGCTCCCTGAATCATCAACTTATCGATGGTGTTGACTACAGCGATCGTATTTCCGGGAATTGGGTTAGCAGAGAATACTACCGTATCTCCTTGGCGGATTTTGATGTGAGGATGTTCTTTGTTGGCAATGCGAGTCATTGCTGCCATCAATTCACCCTGAGAACCTGTAGTTAAAATTAAAACTTTTTCGTCAGGTAGATTGCGGACTGCGTGCAATGGTTGCAGCAGATTATCTTCACACTTGATGTAACCTAAATTCCGGGCATGAGCAATCAAGTTCAGCATGGAACGCCCCACAATCGTCACTACACGGTTTTGCTTCTTGGCGATATCCAAAATCATGTTGATGCGATGCACACTGGAAGAAAAGGTAGTAACAAATAATCGGCCAGTTGCTTGACTAAATACTCTCTCCAGATTTGGATAAACTGAACGTTCTGAAGGTGTAAATCCAGGTAATTCGGCGTTGGTGGAATCACTCAGTAGGCAAAGAACGCCTTTTTCACCATGTTCTGCTAAACGTTGCAAGTCAAACTTTTCCCCATCCACCGGGGTATGGTCAATTTTAAAATCCCCTGTGTGAATGACTACACCAAGGGGAGTCTGAATGGCAACAGTGAAACTATCAGCGATGGAGTGGGTGTTGCGGATATATTCCACTAAAAAGTTTTTGCCAATCCGCACAACATCACGGGGTAGAACAGTTCTGATTTCGGTGCGATCGCGCACTCCCGCTTCTTCCAATTTACCCTCTAGCATTGCCATTGCTAGTCTCGGCCCATAAATTACGGGGATATCAAATTGCTTGAGATGAAAAGCAATCCCGCCAATATGGTCTTCATGACCATGAGTAACGATCATCCCTTTGATTTTGTGGCGATTTTCCCGCAGATAGGTTGTATCTGGTAGAACAATATTTACTCCGTGCATCGCCTCTGTGGGAAAAGCCAATCCTGCATCTAAGAGGATAATTTCATCGTCATACTCAAAAAGACAAGTATTTTTCCCAATTTCATGCAAACCGCCCAAAGGAATAATTTTCAAGGCGGAATTGTTAGCTTCGTTTTTAGCCATTTTCTCCTTAGATTGTTACTTGTGGTTAATTGAGTTGATAGTTAACGAACTTGTATTTAAGACAACATCATCTGTCTATTAAGTCAGTCCTATAGCAATCAAGTTTTAATTGAGAACTTCAATTTTTTATTCAATAAAATGGATACTACACTGAAGAGTTCATAGTATATCTATTAGTCTTAGTACAGGTTTTTAAATTGCAACTTGTGAACAATTATGACCATTGTTTGTATTTATTTTTGGCAAGCAGCAAATTATCAGCGCTTAATCAGCTTGTAGCTAGATTAAACTAAGTTCTTTCAGAACCGCTTCTAACTTTTGAGTGACTTCTAAATCAGCTTCACATAGGGGCGGACGAGTTGAACCAACCTCCCAACCTTGAAGTTTCAGTGCTTTTTTCACTGGAATGGGATTTGAAGTAAGAAATAGAGCTTTAAACAACGGGAACAGTTGGAGATGAATGTCGCTTGCTAACTCAATTTTACCTGCACTAAAAGTTTGGATCATCTGCTGTAGTTGGTTTCCTACCAGATGAGAAGCCACACTTACCACACCCTTTGCCCCGATCGCTAACAAGGGCAAAGTCATGTAATCATCACCAGAATAGATGTGGAATTCTTTTGGTGTCAAGCGGCGAATTTCGCTTGCCTGATCTATACTACCAGTGGATTCTTTTATCCCGACAATATTGTTAACCTCAGCTAACCGGGCAACTGTTTCTGGCTGAAGGTTTTGTCCGGTACGACTAGGGACATTATATAACAACAATGGTAGGTCGGGACAGGCTTGTGCTATCGCCTGAAAGTGCGCTTCCAATCCCGCTTGTGGCGGTTTGTTGTAATAAGGAACAACTTGTAAGGAGCCATGTACTCCTATCTTAGACGCTTTTTGGGTGGCTGCGATCGCTTCTTTGGTGGAATTTGAACCACAACCTGCGATTACCTTGGCTTTTCCCGCCACGGATTGCAACACCTCGACAAATAATTGGTATTCTTCATCCCAACTTAGCGTCGGGGATTCTCCTGTTGTACCGCACATCACCAACGTATCTGTACCGTTGTTAGCTAGATGTACTGCCAGTTCTGCTGCTACATCATAATTTACACTCCCGTCTGCTTTAAACGGTGTAACCATAGCAGTTAAAACATTGCCAAAATCTCCCACACTTTTTTCACTCCTGATTACCCATGTTTTTGTATCTTGGTGGTTTTCTATTGTGATAACCTATCTGCAAATTCCTTTCAATAGTGATTTGCACACTTGCTCTTTTTTAAAAGTTCAAACTTCCAAATAACTAATTTTTACCTTTGACTCCAGACAACGAAAGTCTCTGGCTTTGGTTTTGACTAGCTTGAAACGTATGCCTTAGAGGGTTTTAGTAGATTTTTTTCTACCAACAACTCGGCGATTTGTACTGCATTCAGTGCTGCGCCTTTGCGGATTTGGTCGCCACACAACCATAATTCTAAGCCGCATGGATGAGAAATATCCTGACGAATTCTTCCCACTAAAACTTCATCTCGACCTGTTGCTTCAATTGGCATCGGAAAATGATTAGTTCCCCAATCGTCTACCAATTTTACTCCAGGGGAGGAATTTAAAATTTCTCTGGCTTCCTTGGCACTAAAGGGAGTCTCAAATTCTAAATTAATGGCTTCTGAGTGGGCGCGGAGTACGGGAACCCGTATACAGGTTGCAGTGATTCTGATTTGCTGCGTGCCAAATATTTTTCGGGTTTCGTTGACCATTTTCATCTCTTCTTCACAATAACCCAAATCGTTTAATGGGGAGTTGTGTGGGAATAAATTAAATGCCAATGGGTAAGGCAATATTTCGGCAACTGGTGGCTGTCCTTGTAGTATAGCGCTTGTTTGGGTTTTGACTTCTGCCATTGCTCGAGCACCGGCACCACTAGCAGATTGGTAGGTTGCGGCGACGATGCGTTGCACTGGTTTAACTTTATGCAATGGCCATACTACCAAAGTCATTAAGATGGTTGTGCAGTTAGGGTTGGCAATAATGCCTTGATGATTAGCTGCGGCTAGTGGATTCACCTCTGGGACTATTAAGGGAACTTCCGGGTTCATCCGAAAGGCACTGGAGTTATCAATTACCACTGCGCCCTTTTCGACTGCAACTGCTGCCCAAGTTTTGGATGTGGAACCACCTGCACTAGCTAGTACTATATCGACATTTTCAAAGGCGCGATCGCTCACTGGTTCTACTGGTATATTTTCCCCTTTAAACCGTAGCGATCGCCCGACACTCCGCGCTGATGCCAATAACTTCAAGTCAGCAACCGGAAAATTACGACTTTCTAATAATTCCAGCAACTCTGTGCCAACAGCACCAGTCGCTCCCAAAATAGCTATACGATAGGAATTGGACAAGCTCGCTTCCTCCTTTAAGAGGTTTAGGTGAAATTTAGTGGAACAATTGACAATTTAGATATATTTAAATGGCGATCGCAATCTTAAAATACATTTTGAATAGATTTATCTTTTTCTCTAATTTAGTCTATCTTTATATCTTAATACATTTACTTTTTGGCTATTTAATAAATATTAAGTGATGTTGCATTCTCTAACAATCGCTGTCTAATTTTATAATCGATTTAAACTATATATTATTCTACAATAAACCGCAATTTAGCAGAAAAATGGAGATATCTGCACTTAAACGTTTTAAAAGCATTCACTTGTAAGGTCAACAAACGTTTTGGCTACAAAGTTGCTTACCAAGATGATTAATATACTATAATCGAAAGGCATAAAACCAGCAGAGTATAAAAATGATCTATGCGGCTAGGTGACAGATGCGTTCTAATCCCACAACTTATATAATAGCTAGACTCACTACCATAACTTTAATTTGGGAATAATAACCACTGGCTGAGAACCAGAATATCACGGGGTTATCCCACTGAATAATTAATTCTTAAGTTTTCGGGGAAGTGGGGAAGAATTTTCCAATGCCCTCATTAGCTAAATTGTGATGAAAGTAAAATGTCAAGTCCTTGGACATTGGCAGTAAACTGGATCTTTGCCCCAAGACAACTACTCATCCTTGGATGTCATGAAACCTTGTGGCAACCTCTCATTACCTTAAGAGACATCAAGATTATAAACGCAAACAATGGCGTCTTGTATGTACTCGGAGTATAAAATACCAGAAAACTAGAGACGAAGCATGAAAGTCACCCAGGAAAAACTTCCCGCCAGCCAAATTGGTCTGGAAATAGAGATTGCGCCGGAAACTACCAAGCAAACTTACGAAAAGGTCATTAAAAACTTAGCGAGTACTGCCAATATTCCTGGGTTTCGTAAAGGCAAAGTGCCCCGGCCTATATTGTTACAACGGCTGGGTACGACTCGAATCAAAGCAGCAGCGCTGGAAGAACTAATTCAAGATGGGATTGAGAAAGCAGTCAAACAAGAAGCCATCCAGGCAATAGGTCAGCCGCAATTGCGCTCTTCCTATGAGGATTTGATTAATAATTATGAACCTGGAAAACCCCTGACGATTTCGGCAGCTGTGGATGTAGAACCAGAAGTAAATCTAGTCCAGTACACTGATTTACTTTTCCAAGCTGAGGAAGTCAAGTATGACCCAACTGAAGTGGAGAACACCCTAAACAAGGAACGTCAAGAATTAGCGACATTGATTCCTGTGGAAGGACGTGCAGCCCAAATCGGCGATGTTGCCGTAGTCGATTTTAAAGGTGTGTTTTCCAAAGCTGAGGGCGAAGACGAAACAGCCGAACCAGAACCTATTCCTGGAGCTGAAGCAACTGATTTTCAAGTTGAGTTGCAGGAAGATAAGTTTATTCCAGGCTTTATTTCTGGAATAGTGGGGATGAATCCAGGAGAAACCAGAGAAATGGCGGCGCAGTTCCCAGATCCCTATGCTAACGAAGATTTAGCTGGAAAAGCGGCAACTTTTACAGTAACGCTTAAAGAACTGAAGGAAAAAGAGCTACCGGAATTGAATGACGACTTCGCTCAAGAAATCAGCGACTTTGAAACTTTGGAGGAGTATAGTGCTTCTCTGGTAGAGCAATATCAAAAAGAGGCGGACGAGAAAACAAAAACAAATAAGCAGGAAGCCTTGTTAACAGAACTGCTTAAGCACGTAGAAGTTGACTTACCAGCAACATTGATTGAGCAAGAAGTGGATGCAATGCTGACGCAAACAGCAATGCGGCTGTCTCAGCAGGGATTAGATGTGAGAAAGCTGTTTACTCAAGATATTATTCCTCAGTTGCGGGAGCGATCGCGCATTGAGGCAATTGAACGCATCAAACGCTCCTTGTCTTTGCGGGAAGTCGGGAAACGCGAATCTATTGAGGTAACACCAGAAGAAATCGCAGCCAGAGTCACAGAACTATTGCAGCAATACCCGGAAGAACAAGAAGTTGATGAAGATAAACTGCGCTCAATCGTCGGAAACGAACTGTTAAGCGAAAAAATCATCGATTGGCTCTTAGAACACTCCTCAGTTGAACTTGTACCCGAAGGCTCTTTGAGTGCTGTAGAGGAAAAGGAACTGGCACAATCGGATGCTGATGCTGATAATGTACCTCTGACAGAGGAAGAAAGCAGCGATACTTCCACAGAAGTCACGGAAGGATCATAAAAAATTCCACAGCCATGAGTTCACCAGTTCTGAGTTAAAGTACTGGTGTTATGGGTAAACGAAAGGAGATGAGGGAGCAGGAGGAGATGAAAGTTCACGCCCTCTTGACTCTTAACTCCTGACAACTCAGAGATGAAAGCAGAATAATTAAAGAATTAATGAATTTTCAGCAAATAGTGGCACCTGTTATCACCTTGGCTTGATACTGTGTTAGACGAGAGGAAATTATATAAGGCATAATGGTTAACACGTAGCTTATAAAAATCCCACTCGTCGAAAAGGCAGCATATGCTGCTGAAACATCTGTCCTAAATTATCGTCAAATTTTTGTATGCTTCTATCGCAGTCGGGAAATGACCCCATCAACAACTTAAGCCGAATAAAGATTAACTCCCAGTTGAGCAGCCCTAGCAACATCGTCCCGATGGTGGTAGAACAATCTGGCATGGGAGAAAGGGCTTTCGACATCTACTCCCGCCTGCTGCGAGAGCGGATTGTATTTTTGGGAACGCCAATAGACGATGCTGTAGCCAACTCAATTGTGGCTCAGTTGTTATTCCTAGACGCCGAAGATTCTGAGAAGGACATTCAACTGTATGTTAATTCTCCTGGCGGCTCAGTCTACGCAGGAATGGCAATCTATGATACAATGCAGCAGATTCGCCCTGATGTTGTTACCATCTGTTTCGGATTAGCAGCAAGCATGGGGGCCTTTTTGTTGACAGCAGGGGCTGCCGGTAAGCGGATGTCTTTACCCGACTCCCGGATTATGATTCACCAACCGCTTGGTGGCGCTCAAGGTCAGGCCATTGACATAGAAATTCAAGCCAGAGAAATTCTTTACATTAAAGCTAAGTTAAATCAGTTAATGGCTCACCATACTGGTCAAGCCTTAGAAAGAATTGAAGCAGATACTGAGCGCGACTTTTTCATGTCGGCAGACGAGGCAAAAAACTACGGTTTGATTGATCAGGTCATTTCCAGGCAAAATCTTCCCACAGCAGGGGAAAACGTCACCATTCTGAAATAAGAGGCTGGTATGTCTAAGTACGACTCCCATTTGAAATGTTCATTTTGTGGCAAG
>NZ_JBGTFY010000094.1:0-12561 GCF_041747015.1 Nostoc sp. | reverse complement strand
GGTGAGGATTGTTGTAATGTTACATTCTTGCATAACGTCTTGGTGATAACGTTCACTTTTGTCATGGAGCGTGAGCCAACCCCAAGTATCAATGAAAAGCTTAGTCGGCATAAAGTTCGTCGTCTAAGTTGGCAGCTAGGGAGCCATGAGATACTGCACCAATAAAGTTTTCCAGGGGGTCGCTACTGTTGCTGTGTGGGTTTATGGCTGGTGATTTCTCGGTACGTGCAAGCTGTTGAACATACCGTAACACGTCTTCGAGGTGCTGCTCTGGCAGTTGTTCAATCACCTCAAAAATGGCTTGTTTGGTTGTCATAGCAATGACTTCATGTGGCTTTATTCTATAAAGTCTACTGCTTATATTCCTGTATTAGCTAGGGCTTCTCTTATTTTGATACACTTCAGTAAACTAGAAACTAAAACCGAGCCGGTTGACCAAACCTAAACGTATCTTCTAGGAACGAAAACCAGTGTCAACTTCTGACTCTCAATGCCGCATTATTGCCCTGTTTAATCAGGCGGGTGGTGTCGCCAAATCGACACTGACCCAAAACCTGGGATACCACCTAGCAAAACGAGAACATCGCGTCCTTCTCATCGACATAGACCCCCAAGCAAGCTTAACCAAATTCATGGGGCTAGTGCCATCTCAGTTACAAAAAACCGTTGCTGATGCCATTATCGATGAGCAGCCCTTACCGATTCATTCTGGCATTCACGGTATGGACTTAGTTCCAGCAAGCCGAGTCCTAAGTGGAGCCGAAATGCAGTTAGTCAGTGCTGCGATGCGCGAGTTGCGCCTTAAGGAAGCCGTTGAATCTGTTCTAAATGAATACGACTTCATTCTTATAGATTGTCCCCCCAGCTTAGGATTGCTTTCCTATATCGCCTTAGTCGCAGCCACACACGTCCTCGTTCCCGTGGAAACCCATCTCAAAGCCTTTGAGGGAACAGACGAACTTTTACAAACTATCACCCACGTAAAAAATAAAGCTAACCGCAAAATCCAAATAGCAGGATTTGTTCCCACTCGGTATGCTCAACAGAATTCAGCCGATAAACGAGCATTGGCAGCTATACAAGAACAACTTTCTGCTTGGGGTCGGATTTTCCCAGCCATCCCCAGAGCCACCGCTTTTGTCGATGCCACAGAAGAACGTGCGCCCCTAGCGGTGTTTGACCCTAAACATTCTGTAGTCTCTATCCTTGAAGAAATAGCTAATTCTTTGGAGGCTTTGTGATCCGACGCAAGCAAACTGACAAACCCTTTGGCGGACAAATTACAACTCCACCCCCTGCACCTTGGTTATCCTCCCCAGATGCCGAGTTGCCAGCCGCTACTGAAACTACTATAAAACTCTCAGATATAGTTCTGCCTCAACATCAGCCCAGACGATACTTCGACCCACAAGCATTAAAAGAATTAGTCTCGTCAGTCAGACAGCATGGCATCCTCCAACCTCTGTTGGTGCGTCCACTTGGCTCTGGGAAATACGAATTAGTAGCAGGAGAGCGACGCTATCGGGCAGCACAGGAGGTAAAACTTGAAGTTGTGCCTGTGGTTGTGCGTGAGCTATCTGATGACCAAGCGTTTCAGTTGGCTTTGATTGAAAACCTGCAACGAGAAGACCTTAACCCTGTTGAAGAAACTGAAGGGATATTGCACCTGTTGGCAATCCGGCTGCATTGCGATGTAGAAGCCGTCAAATCCTTGCTGTACCGGATGAAGAACGCTCACAGTAAGGGGGAACAGCCGTCAAAAGACTCATTAAATGAATCTAGGAAAAACGTTTCTCCTAACTTAGATAATCCGCAATCTGAGGACAACATTTCTGACCAGTTATCCGAGAAAAATGAATCTAGGAGAAACGTTTTTCCTAACCCAGATAATCTACAAACTGGGGACAACGTTTCTGATCAGTTATCCGATGAAACTGAATCTAGGAGAAACGTTTTTCCTAACCCAGATAACCCGCAATCTGAGGACAACGTTTCTGAGCATTTAGCCGAGCAAAGTGAATCTAGGAGAAACGTTTCTCCTAACCCAGGTGAAGAACAATCAAACACGGTACAACAGGTGTTTGAGAGTTTGGGAATCATGAATTGGCTATCGTTCACCACCACACGCTTACCTTTGCTAAATCTGCCCGAAGAAATTTTAATGGCACTGCGGGGAGGTCAGCTAGAATACACCAAAGCACAAGTCTTGGCGCGGGTAAGAAATAATGAAATCCGAAAAAAACTTTTGTCCGAAGCGATCGCTAACGATTGGTCTTTAAGCCAAATCAAAGAAAAAATCGCTGCTTGGACGGATGATGAACAAGCATCCTCTTCTTTTGCATCTAACCAAATACCAGACCGCCTCAAAAATATCACCCAGCGCATTAAAAAGCGTCAGCTTTGGAAAGAACCTGCAAAACAAAAGCAGCTAGTAAACCTTTTAAGCAAGCTGGAAGCATTGCTAGGCGATGAGTGAATTGACACGAGTTGCTTATTTTTCAAGGGGATACGAGAGATGGCAGAAAAATTACAGATTCGAGAATTGCTCAAGGCTTGGTTAGATTACATCCAAGTCGAAAATTTGAGTAATGCCAAAGTAGAAGCTGACGATTCAGAACAACCGAACATCTGGGACTCTCTTGTAAATCTGGTAGGCGATAAACTATTAATAGACGAGTCTTTATTTAAAAACATAAAGCAACCGTTTAAAAGTGCGAAGAACTTTGAGCAAATAAAATTACCATCGATTGCTGTAGCTTTCCCGCAGCTTTATGTAGTTGAATCGAATCGCCGTCAATTTCGCCCGTTGTTCACTATCAACGTTTCGACACTATTCGAGGGTAATTATCGCAGTAGCGGATGGAATTTAACTGAATATGAGTTTCAGCCTGTTATTCCCAATTTGATGCAGTGGTACGGACTAGAGGAAGAAGCGGCTGAGTCACTGGTAACAAGGGAAGGGTTGAAAGTTTTTCTCGAAACTACTTTCAATCGTCCCTTTAAAACGCTACAAGATTTTATGGGACTGATTGAATTACCGCCGTTCCCCGTGCGGTCAAAACTTCTCCCTTATCTATTGGATTTTGACTACGCTGCTTTTAATTACAACCTCAAAAAAGATTTTCAGAAAATTAGCGACCAGAATTACTTTCAGTGGTCAAGACCAGGACATCCGGCTTACGAATATTTATTTGGACAACCAAAAGCACCTCAACATGAAGTACTTTTTTTGGGTGCTTTTCCCAACTCACAGCCCGATGACTATCAAGCACTTGCTCTCAAACATTCTAAAGATCAACCTGTTACTGCTGTGATTGGGCCACCGGGAAACGGCAAGACGACGCTGTTGCTGCATAAGATAGCCCAGCAAGTGGTACATCGAGCAGTGGAATTAGCAACAACGGGTTCAGATAGAAGTAACTTAACTGTGGTAACAAGCACTAACAAATTTGCTGTAAATAACGTTGAGAAAATCTTAGCCAGCAACCTGACCTCTGACTGTTTCTACTTATCAGGAGGTTCTAGGGATTTAGTTGAGAGCCAAGTGTTACCTAGTTTGCAAACTGCACTCGACTGGTTAGCCAAAGAAACATTTAATTACGATGAATGGGAGTCAACGAAGCAACAATTGTTAGCAGGTGTTCAGCAAATAGAATCTTATAGAAAACAAGACGAAGACGAGCTTCAACAGAAAAGTGTTGATAAGCAATTATTAGATGAGCTATGCCTTGATATACAATCGGTTGAGTCGGCGCTTAAGACTTCTGCATTTGAGTCTTCGTCACCATTAGAATCCGGGAGCGACTACTCTAGGTTTCCAGTAGAAGCCTATCAGCAGATAAAACAACATCTTGGCAGTGCAAGGCGTTCTTTGCCTAGAGTTGATTACTGGCAGCCTTCTGTTAGAGATAACAAATGGTTTGCCCAGCTTTTGCAGACGATTAAACGATTCTGGCAGTCGATAACCAAAACCAGCGCACATCATGTTCTCAAACGCTTGCACAAACAGATAGAGATGCCTGTGTTAGCGACACTGGCCACCCCATTTCAATTTCAAATCCCACTAACAACTGAATCTCTCATCGCCGCCCAGCAGAGTGTTGACCAGCTTATTGCAGAAGCATCTTTCTGGCAGCAACAACAGAATGGTATTGACAGCACACAACAGCAGATTGAGTCAAGAAAGCAGCAACTCAAAGACCTCATTACTCGCCGTTCTCAAGTCGAAAACCGACTCGCTACTTATCCCACCAAAGATTTTTACAGTCGCTTCTACACCGAATTGCACTCGCTGCAAGTAGAGTTATTCGAGTGGTCTTGGGAATTTCAACAGCAAGAAGCTCTGCAACGGAAAGATGAGGTGATAGCTTCCATTAGAACTTACATTGCATTATTGAATGGCGAATGGGATGCTTTTCGTCAGTTAAGTCATAATTGGAGAAACATTTATCGGGATATCAGTCTGTTATTTCCGGTGTTTCTTTGCACTTTGCACTCTATCCGCAATTTGTTCCCTTATCCCGATAGCGGCTGTATCGACCAAGTAATTGTAGATGAAGCGGGTCAAATTCCACCGCATCAGGTTTTTCCCGTTTTAGTACGGTGTAATCGGGCTTTGATTGTTGGCGATCCATTGCAATTAGAGCCAGTGGTAAATTTAAGTGACCAGAAGAAAGAGGAATATCGCAGCAAATCTTTTCTGGAACAGGGGCTTACGGATGTAGATTATGACCGCTACAGCCCCACTGCTTCCACAGCTTATCACCGAGCGGCTGGGGCATCAGGGCAACCTAGAGATATTGGTCAGGGGATTATCCTTAAATATCATTACCGTTGTATTCCGGTGATTGCTGATTTTTGCGATCGCTTGTGCAATTACGGCATGATCATCAAGACGGAACCAAAAGCTTCTCGTTTGGGTACTAACCTGATTGCTTGCAATGTAGAAGGGAAACTGGAGAATTACGTTAATTGGGCAGAAGTTGATGCGGTAGAAGCTTTAATTGAGGAATTGTTACGGGCAGGTTATTGCTTAAATTCTCCTGATTCTGACAACACAATTGGCGTGATTTCACCTTACCGCCGTCAAGTAAATGCGCTGACTCAACGTTTAAAATCTCGCTGGTCAGATTTTTCATCCGAGAGCATTGGCACAGTTCACACGTTCCAAGGTGGTCAGAAATCAGTAATAATTTTCTCGACTCGCCAATGCCAAGCAACTGATAGCCTCTGGTTTATTAATCGGCGACCTAATTTACTTAATGTGGCTGTCAGCAGAGCGCGAGAACTGTTTATCCTGGTGGGGAATCTAGGGCGAATTTCTGAGGGTGGTTACACCAGAGATTTGATGGAATATATCAAGGAATTTGGGGAAATGCGATAATTTAAATCAACCACAAAGCGCAAATAGAAAGTAATCATATCAATCTGCTTTAAAGATTTTTATCCTCATCAGTCACTTCTGCTAGTTTCTTCTCCCAGAATAACGCCTTGCCCATCTGGGGATTTAGCTCATAGCCACTGAATCCGCACGCCTTGTATGCTGACTGGGCAACATGGTTTCCTTCTAGTACCTCTAGCGTAAGTTTGCAGCAGCCCAAATCGAAAGCGATCTCCTCCGCTTTCTGTAGCAGCAGTTTAGACAAGCCTCTACCCCGATAGAGTACAGCAACAAAGACATCGTGAATATTAAGTAATGGCTTACACGCGAAGGTAGAGAATCCTTCTAAGCAGACAACAAGCCCTGCGGGTTCGGCATCGACAAAGGCGAGAATGACATGAGCCGCTTTTCTCTTTACAAGTTCTGCTCTTAGATTTGCCTTAACGTAGTCGGACAAACCTTTACCACCACCCATTGGGTCAAGCGCATACTTATCCATTAATTGAACCATAGCGTCTGCATGAGCAGGCAGACTAAGGTCTGCTTCAACAATTTCAATCATCTATTAATTGTGGCCACACTATCCTTCATTTTTCCATTATCAAATAAAGGAAACACAGCCGGATCATCAGTCTCATCTGCCAAATAATTTTTAGGCTCGATATCGTGACGGATCAACATTGAACATTGACTATTATCGTATGCCTAACTATACATTAGAGCGTAACTGATACCAAGGGCGACGTATTGCCGCAAAGTAAGAAAATTTAGTAGAGGGTTTCTTAAAAGAGTTGCCACAGCCGAGGCAGAGCAAAGGTTTGAGTAGCCATTGTGGGATATCTCTATTGCGCGGTCGGGGCTTGGATAGACAAATTAGATATTTTAAGAAAATGACTAAACAGCTTTTATATAAGGATACGCTATTATTTTTATATTTGTAACAGTAGGTAAAACTATACTTCTATACTGTTATTTGCTTTATCTATTTAAATACAGCAATTTCTATTTTAGAGCGAAACCAACATATCTTTAAGTTGTTATCAGATAACAATATTTCAGTAATTTTTTTTAATATATAGATACTATAAAGAATATATAAAAAGAATATATACATACTTATTTTTTAAGTAGTTTCAATGATATTATCTAACTTAAAGTTGCTTATATAACCTTTGATCTGCATTTTTTATACTCATCTTTACGTAATGAAATTTAAAGCATTTTGTAACATTGGTTTCGCTACTCTCCTTGCTGTATCCGCTAGCACACTGAATTTTCAATCTGCTGCTCTTGCATGGAAAATAACCCGTACAGGACGGGATTTACCAGCTAATCAAACTCTAAATATTGGCGGCACAAACTTTAGTTGTAATGGAAGTTACGGCTTCATTCCTGGGGCAATTCTAGAAAATGCTGGTCGTACATCAACCGTGCTTTTGGATCGACCTTTTTGCTTCCCCTATAGTCCTGAAACAAGAATTAATAGTACGCAAGTATTTCCTTTATTTGAAACGACTACCCAAGGAGTGAAAGCTGGCTTGCGTTTCTTTGATTCAGCCTTTTATTTAGGAGGTACATCAGAGTATACAGATAAATGGACGCTTGAAGGATACATTGAGCAGGTTTCACTGGGAAATGGGTTGTACCGTAAAAATGTGTTCTTGGGTGAAGGAACTGAACAGACAAATGTAATATCTCCAGATCCTTATAATTTTTCTAGTTCAGGTAGTATTGGAATTCCGATAGGATCTGGCCCTTATTCTACAAGTTTTAGTATTGATAGTGAGTATTCTACTGATTTACCTTCGGCACTTGATTACACACTACTTTGGTCACCTGCTACCCGGCAGTATTTAATGCAACCTCATTATGGTTCTTATTCTCCTTCCGGTAATGTGGTTGCTGATTCTGCTTATTATAAGTTTTCATCATACATTCAGAAAGAAGGAGAAGGAGGAAAAGGTATTGTTCCGGTAGTACCAGAAAATAAAGATACTGATCCTAGAGCAACTATAGTTGCTGAATTTGATACTGAGCCTAGCAAGTCTAAGATATATACCAAGGAGGGGGAATTAAACTACCTCTACGAAGGAATTGCAACTCCTGAGGAAGTAAGCATATTACCCAAGTTGTCTTCTCTAAAAGCTTACGATCCTAAAGAAATAATCAATAATACAAAGCTTAAAGACCCTCTTTCTGAAGAGAACACTAGAATTCGCTTTAACTTTGTACCCAAAACTAATGATGATATTCCAATTCAACTTGGTACTTTAGCAAAAGCTTTAGGTTACGAATACTTCAACTATTTACAAATTATTTCAGACGTACCAGAAAGCTTAACATGGTGGGATGGAAACGGAAAACGTGTAGCATATAACGGAGAGATAAAGACATCTAAAGGAACAGGAGCATTTTTCGACGCATTACCTGGTGGAAACTTGATTGTAAGTTATAATAAGTCGGAATTAAATGAGAATGAACAAAAACTTGTAAGTAGCATTCAGCTTTCCCCAGAAGAGTTTGCTTCATTAAAAAAAAGTGGCATTAATTGGGTTCCAGCAGATACACAGCCTTTCTACCTGGATGTACCTGGGTATGGAGGCTTCGATGAGGAATATAAGGAATTTTCTGCTTACCATAACGTTTCAATGACAGATCGACCTGTTCTAGGAAATAATCCTAAGAATGAAAGCATAATTTTTCATACGCTCTTGGTAGGTGTTAAAGATGGAGGGGCTACTTTTCATGCTTTTGATGGTTTAAGTAAGAAGTGGAGTAGCAATACAACTTGTGCTTTAAGTGGTTGTACTGGTGGAATATTTAAAACATCCAGTAGCTCGCTTCCTGAGTTTACAACTGGCGGTATTGAAATACTAGATGATAGCGTAAGTTTTGATGAGTTATCAGACGATATAATTGCTTTACTTAAGTCATTCGGAGGTAAGCTAATCAACACTGATGGTTCAGAATACATCAGAAATTCAAATACAACAACAGTTCCTGAACCTTCATTTGTATTAGGGTTAATAGCAGCAATAGGTATTGGTACTACTTTCAAATACAAACGCAAACGTTGAAGTACAGAGCAAAGAATATTTTTAATTAAGAAGCTAAGTGCGATCACACCTTATGGTTTATGCCAATAGACGCGATCGCACTTTCGCGTCTAGCTTCCTGTTTTGTAGAAATGTTGTCATTCCTTTAAAAAACAAAATGGCATTAAGTGATGGCATCTTCGACCGAGCAAGGAAGTTGTAACACATTGGTTTCTGTAATCCTTATAGGTAAACCTTTATAACCGAGTAATCAAATTTTTCTTAATCGGTTTTCTTACTTGAGCCAAATTTTATAAGTATTTGGCTCATTTTTAATAGCAATGAATTGATATAACTCTATAACCCAGTTACATCAATTAATAGATTGGCTAACACAGCAATTAAATTTCATCTAGGATTATCAATCTCACAAATGCGACGGATGAGTTTCGCTTGTGCTTCCAATTGTTGAAGCGCCCAAATAGTAGGCAAGCGCAATTTTTCACCACGCACTCCCATTGAGTACAACACCAAAGGTAGCCAATGAGCTTTGAGAGTAACCAAAACTGCATCAGCCAAAGTAGACCCAGGTGAGATAGGGTCAGTCTTTAAAAAATTAAGTATTTGGCCATCAATGTTGTTACTGTCTCGTTTAATAGAAAGAATTTCTTGCTTGGCATCGCTCATATAAACACCGATAAATACGTAGGATTAAGAGAGTTTCAACTGCGAAAAATGTAGCGTAAGTTACAAATAACCTGTGAGCTACCCATTAAGACTAAAATCACAAGTTTTACGCATTTTTGCTGCTTGTTAGCAGTCATTAGCAGTTAAAAGATGCAAATTGCAGTTACAGCTTTTAACAGTTTACAACTGCTGGTAACTGCAAATAGTAGTCAGATGGTAGCAATTGGACACCTGGGGGTTTCGGTTAAAATAGCCTCTAATGCTTATGGTGAATGCAATAGAGCTACTTTTACCCTATGGGACAATTGCTGCTGTTGGGGATTTTTTCTCAAAATCGATAATACAAGAGAGTTGCAAACGTACTTCAAAAAACTGTTTCAAAATTTTTTGTGGTCTGTTTCTTATTGGGTATCTTCAAATATTTGATGTGAGAACTCGTTGCGGATCATGCGACGAAGTGGAGTCTTCGGGGCGGGCTAATTGGACTGGTCAGCATTACTAATGATCGTGGAAGCCCGTCCCGAAGACCGCATGAGCCGAGCGTAGCGACAACGAGTTCGGTTTGCACGGCGTAGGTCACAGACTAAAACCACGATCCTGCTGTAAGAGCTTTTGTTGCTCCTCCCTGAGATGAGCTTCTAATTCCTGACTCCAATCAGGATTATGGGTTTTGAGCCTTTTACCCTGTGGCAACAATTCCAATACTGCACTAGCGGCTTTATTCCCTTGTTCATCATTATTGAATGCTACGACCACCCTATTGAAACTCTTGAGAAATTCCATAGGTAAGTTATTAGGGTCATCAGCTACTATCAACATGGTTCTAGTTGGTGGTAGCCCTTTGCAACTTGAGATCAGGTAGGTGGCTGCTGACATCGCATCAATCGGTGTAGAACACAAAAAGACGTTTTCTACCTTGTCCGTTGGTTGCCCTCCTAATCTCAGATAAAACCAACCATTTGCTGTAGAGGTGTTTTGGTCGTACTCCACAATGCGATGATTTTCTCTAGGCTTTGACCAAATTAATGCACCAGTTTTTTCACCATCTAAATCACGCTTGATAAACAAAATATTTCGTTGCTCATCCATGTAAAGCAACTGATTACCATGTAATCCTTGCGAAATATAATCTGGTATGTAGCGTTTCTCGCTTAAGTACTTGTGCAACACTTGCCAAACAACTTTATCCTCTGGTGGTGGAGTGAACTGGGGCTGTTGTTTGCGTTCAATTTCTTGAAAGAGTTTTTCTAACTGCTCAACTGGGAATGGTTTAACAGGTTTGAGCAGCAATTCATTAATAGGTTCATCATCACGTTCTGGTTGGTAGTCAACAGCAAGATGTTTTTGCAGTCCAGGGAAGGTATAAGCTGCGCCTAACTGTGTACCACTGAAAGCCTGCCCATCTTTCTCATAAGAAATGCCTTTAGACTTCCCATTTCTGGTAAATCCTGTCCTGACGCTAATTCCTGCTTGCTGCAACCGCATGATCAGCGTTGGCATTTGGGGATTATCAACTCTGGCCCTATCAATTGTCTGCTGAAGTTCCTCTTTGATAGTGCGTCCTGGTGGGTTGTCAAGTTTACCTAGTTCATATTCTTCTTGTTCTCGCCTTATACGCCTGATTTGTCCGGTGCTGGGTGTGCGCTGTAGTTTCTCTCTACTACCTTGCACTTGCACCAAATTATAGTCAATTTCAATTTGTCGTAGGACTTTCTCAGAACGTACATAATCCCAGGAATCATGCACTACTAGCCCTGTATCCATCCTGATCCGACTGGCGGCAATGTGGATGTGGTCGTCGTCGGTGTTATGGTGGCGAAAGATGGCGAATTGATTGGCATCAAAGCCCATTTCCTTCATGTAGCGATCGCCAATCTCGTTCCACTTCTCATCATCTAATTTGTCACCCTTGGCTGCTGACAGTGAGACATGATAAACAACTCGGTCTGCATCAGAATTCAGTTGTCGAGATAGCTTAAATTCCCGCGCCAATTCACGGGCATTTCTACCGCTCATGTTGCCGCCGATTAGTTGGGCATCTTCGCGGGATTCCAAATAATCCAACAGCTTGCGAAAACCTCTGCCTTTAGTCTGCTTCCCAATCATCCTCTTCCTCTTCCGAGTCGTCATCATCAACATCATCAGAGGCAATGTCTCGTCTGCACTGATGTAGCAGTTCTAAAAGTTCTCTTAGCAGTTCTAAATCAGCAGGTAAAGTTCGCCCAATTTTTAGGGCTGTGTTGGTTGCCTTGACAAGCTGGTTTAGGTTGTTCCCGATTTGTCCTAATTCCCAATATGTTTGTAGACTAATTTTACTCAGTCGTTTTGGTAATGGACGCATCAACGCATTGCGTCTCATCAGTTCACTCGCTGACATTCCCGCGTCTTGGGATTTAATACGAATCATATCCAGTTCGATGTCGCTCAATCTCACTGGAAAAATATGCTTTCGGACTAGAGCTTTTGACTGCTTGCGATTCGCCATAAGTCGATAAGATATCGGGACATTGCGAGGGGGGTTTTTCAAGGGGGGTTTCCCCACTTGAACCAGTCTGCCGTTCGAGCGGAGCGAGACAAAGCGTAAGCTTTGAGGCATGGCTGGCTTCAAGCCCATTTTCGGGGTAAACGAGGTGTCGTGTGCTACGTATGTACGGAGGGCGCAACGAGAGACTGGGGGCGAGGAAACGACAGCGTACCTGGGGGGACAGGTTCGGGTCATTCAGGGTGGGATGAAAGACGATAACAGCGTAGCTGAAACGTCATTATATCAGTGTTTGCTAAATTACTGCGACGGCATAGCCGGAGTGTCTTGGCTACAGTCAGCAACAGTCAACATGGGAGGAAGATAGCAAAAACTATGCTGGAGCGGCAGGAATATATCAGCATTTAATAAATGATGGTGACGGCGTAGCCGCATTATGAAAATTCTAATCAGCGTAGCTGAAACTTGCTTTAAAGGAGGAGTTATACTTTTTGAAAAATAGTGGAAAATAAGGGAATTATGATAATCAATTTAATTTCATAGCAATGGTTGAGCCAAAAGATTCTGGTCAGATTACTAAAGGCAAGATTGATGAGGCTATCAAAGCACTTAAGGAGCAGAAGCCGAAAGAGCGGGATAGTCTATCGGACAGAGAAGCTATTCGGAAAATGAGGAGGTATATCGAGAAACTAACCTCTGATAAGTATGGCTATACTTACGATGAAGTGTCAGAGATGCTGAAAGGGTTGGGTATTCAGTTAAGTGGTAGCAGAATTAAATATTTATTGGGTGAGGTCAGGAAAAATACTCGCCGCAAAAAGAAGCCTCTTGAGAATGGGGTTTTTTATACAAACCCTCGAAAAGGGGGATTAGGGATTTTATGACTGAGAAGCGGTAAATTTTTCGTTTTTTTACGTCTCATTATTCTTTAGACTTTGAGAGAATTGCATTTTGAGACATAAAAAGAGACATGATTT
>NZ_JBGTFY010000093.1:0-3039 GCF_041747015.1 Nostoc sp. | reverse complement strand
AATTGATTCTGCTTGAGTAACTGTTGATGCTTTTTTCCAGAGTGGTTCATTGACCAAGTTAGGAAGATTCAATACTAATACATCTGGAATATAACCAGATTTCTTATCAACTGATTTGACTAATACTTGACCAGGAATAGTTAATCGCAGATTAAACCTGCGAATCTCAAAATTGAGTTCTCTAATCAAAAATGCTCTAACTAGCTCATGTTCTCCTGTTGGTTGCATTTCTACTATCGCTCCTTTATATAATTCATATCTGCCATTTTCTGGTTTCCACTCTAGAAATTCTTCAAAAGTAACTGGTTCTGGTAAAGCTTGAAACATCGTATTATCTCTTCAAGTTTTGAACTGATGCCGACAGAATGTTTGAGCGCGCAAAAATTTCAGATTTGGTTCTATCTTTATCTTTAAATAAAGGATTTCGTTTTCAAATCAGTAAGTGGACAGTTTTTCTAATTTGTCCTGTCCACTGTTCAGATTTCTTTAATTTTACGCTACCGCCAACTCTAAGCTAACCTGTGGCACTTCATTAGTCGCCGGAGCTAGGGCAAAGGATTCAATAGCCTCCCTGACGCTCCAATACCGTACTCCATCGCTGAATAATCGCGTTAATAAAGTGCTAGTCGTACCGAATGAAAATAAATCAGTAAATATCAGAAAATCTGATTAGCGATCGTTGGGAGCATTGGGCATTGATAATTATTGTTTAGTATTTCTCATGTACCATGCTCAATTTAACTTGGTGCGTTAGGCTAAAGCCGTAACGCACCAAGTTAGCTAAATATATTCATATCGGATTTATTTGCAAATCATAATAAAACATTCAGACAATTGAATTATCTTTATCCAAGGTTGATAGTTTTTCCCACTACCATGCCCACGGACTTCTTTAAAGTAACGCTCAAACTTGGCTTGTGTCCAATCTTGCTTCTAGCCATAAAACCTCCTGTAGATGCTTACATATGCACCCACAGGATAAATTGTATAACTTTTTCATTTGTTATACTCTAGACGGTTAAAACCTTGACTTTTTTAAATGTGTGAAACTTGAGGTTTAACATTCTATCAATAAACTATTCCACTGTTACAGACTTGGCCAAAGTCCTTGGCTGATCGACATCTAAACCACGACGGGCGGCAATATGATAAGCCAATAATTGCAAAGGAACTACTGTCAGGATAGGAGAAAGTAACTCTTCGACATGGGACACGGGAAGAAGATCGTTAAAGATTTCCGCAGCTTCGCCATCGTTGACGGGAGTCACGCCAATTAACCGAGAATCTCTAGCTTTAGCTTCTTGGGCATTGGAAATCACTTTTTCGTAAACACTACCAGGTATTGCGATCGCAACTACTGGTACTTTCGCATCTAAAAGTGCGATCGGGCCATGTTTCATCTCTCCAGCCGGATACCCTTCGGCGTGAATGTAGCTGATTTCTTTTAATTTCAACGCCCCTTCTAAAGCAATCGGAAAGTTAATTCCCCTTCCGATAAAAATGAAATCTTGGGTTTCGGCGAATTCGTGGGCTAGCTGTTCGGTTAAACGTTCCTGACTTTCCAAAGTTGTCTCAATTTGTTTGGGAATCTGCCGCAACCCGTTAATAATATTTTCTAATGTCTCTTTTGAAACTGTCTGACGACGAGCTGCTAAATCCAATGCCAAAGCATAAAACGCCATCAGTTGAGCAGTAAAAGTTTTCGTCGCCGCTACCCCAATTTCAATTCCCGCCAGGGTACTGATGATATGCGGCACCAGATAACCAAGGCTGCTTTCTGGGCGATTGGTAATCCCTAGCAGTCGCGCTTGATATTTGGGTTCTTTCCCCTGGCGACGTTCTTTTTCCATCGTCAAAGCTGCTAGGGTATCAGCTGTTTCACCTGATTGGGTAACACCAACAATCAAAGTGTTGGGTGTCAAGGGCGAGGGTGCATAGCGATACTCAGAAGCGTAATGTACCTGAGTGGAAATTCCTGCTAGTTGTTCGATTAAATATTTTCCGATTAATGCTGCGTGCCAACTTGTACCACAGGCGACGATCTGAATTTGTTCTAAATCAGTGTAAAACTCTTCAGGTAAACCAAGATTGATTGGCGATTCTGTAGGTTCTCCAAGATTACTAAAGTATGCTTCTAAACTAGCTCTTACAACTCCCGGTTGCTCATGGATTTCCTTGAGCATGAAGTGTTTGAATCCCTGCTTTTCTACCATTGCAGGATTGAAGTTGAGCAACCTGGGTTGTTTTTTCAACCTGTCGCCAGCAAAATTGTAAATCTCAACGCCCAAAGGTGTGAGGCGGGCAATTTCGCCATTTTCCAAAGGTAGCACTGCACGGGTGTAGGAAGCGATCGCTGGCGTATCAGATGCACAAAAGAACTCCCCTTGACCAAAACCAATTACTAAAGGTGCTTGTTGGCGAACAACAACTAATTCATCGGGGTAATCAGCATTAATAACTGCGATCGCAAAAGCCCCTTTAAGTCTATTTACCGTTTGCCGCACCGCCTCTAAAAATGAATTATCTGCTTGCAAATACTGGGCGATGAGATGGGGAATAACTTCGGTATCGGTCTCAGAGCGAAATTCATGCCCTAGTTGCTTTAATTCTTCGCGCAACTCGCGGTAATTTTCAATAATGCCATTTTGTACCACCGCGACGCGCTTTTTGGTATCCATGTGCGGATGGGCGTTGTATTCTTCCGGTTTACCATGAGTTGCCCAACGAGTATGTCCAATGCCAATTTTTGCCGGGTTTACGATAGTTTCTAATTTGTCCCGTAAGTTGTATAACTTACCTTTGGCGCGGACGCAATGCAATTCTCCTTCTAAAACCGTAGCGATTCCGGCAGAATCGTAGCCTCGATACTCTAATTTTTCTAATCCAGAAAGTAAAATTTGTGTAGCTGCTTGAGTGCCAATATAGCCAACGATTCCACACATAATAGTCGTACCGATAGGTCTTTAATATATGCTCTAAAAGCTACAAGAGCAGTGGGCAAGTAGTCAAGTTATATTTTTTGGAGGTTCTTGATTTAGC
>NZ_JBGTFY010000092.1:0-10227 GCF_041747015.1 Nostoc sp. | reverse complement strand
ACATCTGCCCAGTTTGCGGTGGGCATAATTTATCCATTGTCCAAGAAACTGGGAAGTACAGCTGCTTTAACCAGTGTGAGTGTAAGGACATCCGGGAGGCGATTAAACCCTGGGCTGAAGTGGTGGCAGAAAGGGCAGGGGTTAATTATACAACTTCCCCAAAAGCGAAAATACCCAACCCCAAGAGAATCTGGCCCAAAAGTGCGCCCATTCCAGATGGTGAATTAGCACTGGTGATGTTGACCCAAGCGGCGACTGACATACCCCAAACTCAAAATATAACTTGCAAGCTACCAAAGGGAATACCGGGGAATGCAACACAAACAATCTATCCTTACTCACAAAACCAATGGGTAATTCGCTATGAATGGGCGGATTACATCAAAGAGAAGGGTTATGATAAGTCCTTCCGCCAATGGCACAGGCTTCCAGATGGCACTCCAGAAATGAGAAAAGGGGATGAACCTTGGAGGGCATATCGTATTGAAGAGGCGATCGCTGCTAGTAAATTGGTGCAAGGAACCCCGGCACTACTCCAACACGAGGGGGAGGGGTGCGTTGAAGTTGGTCGAGAGCATGGGCTTGCTGGGTTCACATTCCAGGGCAGTGCATGGGACAAAAAATCAATCCTGCCAGAATACCAACTCATCAAGGATTCAGGCATAGGATTGATCATTTTTCTGCATGACCCAGATGACACTGGGCTAAAGAAACTCCAGACCTGCCTTGACTGTGCGGCTGAAGTAGGAATTGGATTTATTGGAATTAACCCAAACGACATCTGCCTCGACTTACCATATAAATCGAGTGACATTAAAGAAATCTTGGGGCAGATGGAAGTACCAGAGTTTATCCGCCGATTAGAGCAGGAGATCCACGCAGCCGTAAACCAGCGAACACAGCAGGCAGAGGTAAATGTCATCGATGATGATGACCAATCCCCTGTTGTAAGCTTTATCCAGCAAGCTTTTCAAACTCTCTATGGGGATAAGAACTGGATTTGTGCTGCTGAT
Organism: Nostoc sp.; assembly: GCF_041747015.1. GTDB lineage: Bacteria > Cyanobacteriota > Cyanobacteriia > Cyanobacteriales > Nostocaceae > Nostoc. The sequence continues at coordinate 9,214 of NZ_JBGTFY010000092.1, read as the reverse complement.
AAGCTTTACTGGCATACTGGCAACCACTACAAACACTCTCCTGATGACACAGAGCGCAGACGGATAGCCAAATTTTGTAATTCCTTTGCGGTTGAGAATGAACAGGGTAAAAAATCTTATCCTTATACTTCACCCAGTTGGGTAAAAAAGATTCTTGAATGGGCGAAGATGCTAACAGGAATTGACCCAGAATTAATCAATCCACCGGGGGTTAATTGTGTCAATGGAATTGTTAGACCTGTTTGGAATGGTCAGAAATTCGTAACAACGCTATCCCCACATACACCCGAAGACTACTTTATTTACGAGCCATTAATTGAATATAATCCAAACGCTGATAGTACAGATTGTGACCGCTTACTTTCTTGCTTGGATAAACCACAGCAAGAAATTCTTTTAAGAAATCTTGCTGCATCTCTCGACCTTGAAACTGTTAGGAAGCTTAAGGGTAGAGAAATAAAAGCACTGCTAGCAGTTGGGCTTGGTTCTAACGGTAAAGATGCTCTGCGCGAGTGTCTATCTATTATCTATGGGGAATCGGGATTAACTTCTATTTCTCTTGCTGACTTTCAGTTTTACGATGAGGGTAGGAAATTTAATCTAGCTCCGTTGATGCACTCTAGAGTCAATTGGGCTTCTGAGAATCCGCAAACATCTAGGATTGATAAAATCCAAAGTTTAAAGTTGTTTGTCACGGGGAACAAGTTGCATTGTGAACGCAAAGGTAAAGACCACATCGAATTTACCCCGAATGCCATCGGGATATTCAACTTAAATGAAACGCCATCATTTCAAGGAGTAATGAAAGCAATTCAAGACAGGATTGCAGTTTTAGAGTTCAAGAAAACATTTGAAAAAAATCCTGACCCGAACAACCCAAATGAATTACTAGCTGATCCCCGCTTCGCTTACGATAAGGAATTTATCAGAACGAAAGTAGCCCCCGCATTTCTAAATAAAATGCTGCAAGCTCTTAATGACCTCATTGAACAGGGGATTGATTACGAATGCACTACCGACGCTTTCAAAAACCTTCAAAAAGAAAATAACCATTTATTTGATTTTATAGAAAGCGCAAATATAGGTTATGTGGAAGGGGGAGAAATTACCGCACGAGCTTTATGGTCATACCTAGAACAGCACTACATCGATAATGGAACGCTGACCATAGATGAGGGCAACCGCAGAACGTGGATCGACCAAGTTCGCCCCAGCGATAAAAACGTGAAGGGCATCAACCAAATCATTCCCCGAATCTCTCAACTATTCCCCAAGGCGGTCAAAGGGACTAGATACTGTGATGTGTCTAAAAGAAACATTCCAGTACTTAAAGGCATTGGAATTCTTGACCCTACCCGCACCACAATAGACTCAACCCGCACCACTTCCGCACCACTTTCCGCACCAGAAACCTCACAAAATCAAGACTTCCGCACCACCCGCACCACTTTTTCTAATTTACAGAGAAACACTGAAGATCAGGAAATGCAATTAAATATTTTTCCTACCCCAATGGAAATAGAAGAATATACCCCCCAAACTGGTGCAAGTGGTGCGGAAGTCTTGCAAGATAAGGAAAACGACTGCGTAAATTCCTGCGTCACTGGTGCGGAACAACTAGAAAGTGGTGCGGAACCCTTGCCAAATAAGGAAAACTCCTGCGTCAACTCATGCGTCACTGGTGCGGAACCCTTACAGAGCATGGAAAACTCATGCGTCACTGGTGCGTCAGAGCTAGAAAGTGGTGCGGGTGAATCCGAGTCGGTGCGATCTGACGAAGATTCCAAGGTTTTAGCTTCAGAAGCGATCGCTTGTATCTTGGAATCCCCTAATCCAAGTTGGGAGGTGGTTAAGGATATTTTGAGTGAAATGGAAATTCTTTCTTACTCGGAACTACACGGGTTTTTGACCTTGGGTGAATTCGCGCAACTTGAGATGCTAGTACCAGCCGCCGAGAGGGAGGTTCACTTTGGCTCATAAAAATGGGTGGTCACTGCCACCCGTTAGCTTACTGTTTTATAAAAAAACTACTTAAGGGTATCCGCCGTTCGCTATATTTACCCCAACAAACGGAATTGTTTGTTGGGAACTCGGTAGAAGTGCGATCGCTTAGTGGTGCTGTCAAGTTTGCTGGCGAGATGACTAGTTACGACTCCAAGAATGGGATTGTCACTGTGTCCACTGAGCAAGGGAACCGAGATGCATCTCTCTGTGAGACGTTTGTAATTGACTAAGGAATATTCTCTATGAGCGAGAAAGCTAGATCCTTGTCAGATGTTGAATTTGAATCAAACATTGTTTGGCTGGAAGATATTACCAATATTCCTTATGTTAGGGAGCATTTTGAACAGGCTGCTAGAAAGAGAAAAGGAAAGCTTAAATACGATAGACACCATATTATTGGTTATTCCGAATTAGAAAGTGACGCTCCTAGTAGAATGCGAGGGTGTTTCTCACGTCGGGTGTTTTGGCTTGCAGATCATGATCGTTTTTATGAAGAAGAAGGAGTTTATAAGGTTGGTTGCCCAATGGAAGCAATAGATCCGTTAACCATTGCCCCAAAAGTTTTAGGAAAGATAACAGAAAGGGCTTGGAATGGAACACTGTCAAATGATGTTGACTAGCAATATTTATTAGTACCCCAACGCGATCGCAATTTTAACTTTTGTAAATGCTTGTGCCAGTTGTAATGCCGACCGTTTAGGCTGACCACTATCGTATTGAGGTGCGCGGTAGAGAGTTCGCCGTCAAAAACTTCGTATGCGAACTAAAAACTTACCCCAATGGCAGAATTATGGCAAATTTATGGAAAATCAAAAATTGGCTCCCATTATGGCATCTCAATGGCATCTCAATGGCAAATCAATGGAATTTTGAAAAGTTATTTGTCAACTAATTATCACTATTGAGAATTAGGGTTAAAACTGGCTCAATTATGGCATGGGTATGGCAAGGCTATGGCACAGTAATGGCAAATCAATGGAAAATGTCAGAAATTCTGCATTTTTAAATATCACAATGATATTATGCTCCGAGAAAAGAATAATATCATTTTCTGACGCACAGTACGCCATCTTTGGCGGAAAGTTTTTTTGAGCGAAAAGTGGCGATTTAAGTAAATTTCAAATCACTTGAATCAAAATTAACTACTAAAAAACTACTTTTATGCTACAAAAATGACTGTACAGTTCACTACTAGAACGCCAACTTTTAAAGACTTAAATCCTCCTCATGCCTCGGCTGTTGTTTTAACTGCTGCCCATAATCTATAAGCTGCTGATTCCAATCGTCAGCTTTGCACTTGATCCGCTTGGACTGTGGCAGTAGTTCCTTAACAACTCGTGCAGATGCATTACCAGAATCGTCCGAGTCAAACGCCACCTGGACATTAGGAATATTCTGCAATTGCTCTACTGGTAAGCTTTTAGGGTCATCCACTGCCATGTACAGCGTTCTATTGGGTGGCACATCGCCTCTAAGCTGATATTCCAGCATTCCAAAAGATATGGCATCGATGGGTGACTTGCACAGCACTAACCTTTCTGCTGGATCAGTTGGCTGGCCGCCCAAGTGAAAGTAAAACAAGCCCTCACGCCGCTTAGTCCCTTTCTCGTAACCTTTGAAAGTGTTGTTCTCGCCCCGTGTCCCCCGCAAGAATGCACCTTGAGCCTGGGGGAGATCGCCAAGATTCCGCATGACGAACACAGCGTTTTGCTGATCATCAGCGTAAACTAACCCCCTCTTATGCAGAAGTTCCACAAAATTTTCAGGTATTCCCCGTTTCTGGGTGAGGTAGTTGTGAACCTCTGTCCACTTGCTTTTATCCTCAACTGGTAGCCGGAATTTGTCGCGTGGTTCTAACTGGATAATTTCATTGGTCACTGTTTTTGCTTTTGCGATCGCTGCTCGTTCTGCCCCAGCTTCACCAAATCGCTCATGCAACCAAGCGATCGCTTGCCGCAGATTGCAATTGTTGACGTGCATTACCAAGTCAATCGCACCGCCTGAGCCTTTCTGCTGTTCGGGCGCAAAGTCGTAAAACTTGGAGCCATCTATATTAATGATATTACCGTGACCCCTCCATTTTCCTTGCTCGTAGTGTAGCCCCAACTCCCAGGCGACATCCTCCAAGGGCAAGTCGCGCAGTTGATTGGTCTGAGATTCTAACAATTGCACCCGTTTTTCTAATTGCTGTCGCTCCTTCTGGCTATCCCTGGCCCGTTGCTCTGCCCTCTCCAATCGCTCTGCCATGAACTTACGGTCAGCCAGTTGGTGGTTAATCGCTTGAAAGTGGTCATCAGACTGAATCCTGGCTACATAACTCCTTGCTGATTCAAATGGCATTGGTGCTAATTGGTTATTTGTAATGACTGCGGTAAGTGGTTCATTGTTAACGGCTTGGTAATATTCCTTTACTTTGGTGTGGGTTGCTTTGCTACCCTTGACCCCCCGTTCAATGCCCAAAGGAGCAAGTGCAGCAGCATAACTATCTTGGAGCTTGGATAACTTGATTCTTCCCTGTCCACCTCTGCCGCCAAACATCGCATCATGACTGACTCTGCCAGTTTTCTCGTTCACTGGCACGATGTAGGCGTGAATGTGTGGGGTACTTTCATCTAGGTGGAGTTCTGCCCTGACGCACTTTGACCCATAGTTTTGAGATAGCCAGTCACGAGATGCGATCGCCCATTGCTGCATTCTCTGATCAGACCACTGCCCAGAAAGAGATGGATCACCAGGGCGGAAATATTCAGGCGATGCCGAGAGAAACATTTCTGTGCATAACACCGCATCATGCCGAGGGCGATGCTTGAGCGTAGATATTTTTTCTTTAACTATCTCTTCGAGTGCGCGGTCGTCTTCTCCCCCAATCAACCGGACATTCTCTCTAGCTGGATCTGCGTTGGGTGTTTCTCTGTTTCTGGTAACATGGTCATCACTTCCCGCAACGTTGCCGAATGTTTTTAGTTTCTCAATCCTGAGAATTGTTAGTGGCGACATAAAAGATTTATGCTACAAGTGCAGTGCTTTGTAGTACGAAAAAACCCCGTAGGGCGAACGACGGTTTCATGTCATGAGCGCAGCGAGAGATGGCGCAGCCACCCGCAGGGCATGAAACCATAGGGAGTATGGTATCACTTATACTAAACCCCGAAATCCACTTTTGCGGTCGAAATCGCCCAGACTACTTTTCCTGAAAATACCCCCAAACCCCCCTTTAAAGGGTACAACGACAGTCGTTTGACAGTCTTTGTGTTTTTAGGCTTTGACAGTCAAACGACTGTCGTTTGGTACAATCAAGGGGTATTTGCGGGTAGTTTAAGGGGTATTTTGACAGCTTAAAATTTCTAGTATTAATTAAAACAATGGGTTACTCATAATCTACTCTAATTCGATAGGAGTTTGGGACATGGAGCAACCTAATTTGGAAGTGCTTTCGATTAAGCGTAGTCACGACAGTAGCGATGGCCAGTTGCTGCAATTTTTACGAGAGCGTGAGCGTCAAATGTCGGGCAGAGGTCTGACTAAAATTGTTTTGAGTACTTTAAGGATGTGCTGGTCGCCTTTTGTCCTGAAGCGTCGGGGTGCTGACAGCAACACTTTAAAGATTGCTGTGATTTACTCTGTCTCACAGTTGGAATTACAGATTTACTTGCTCAAGCAGTTACTCGATTGAGCAGTTTTTTGAAGTACGATTGCAACATCGTAGTATTATATATTCTCATTCGGCTCAATTTCTTCAATTGCCTTGGACATTTCCTCAAACACCCCTCTTACCCCCCGCAATACGTTTGTGAAAAGAGGGGTGAACTCATCGGTGGCTTTTGTCGTGATTGTGTAGTTATTCAGTAGTATTTTTTGATGGCTGTTGCTTCGGCTTCTGCTTTTCAATTTTGACTCTCAAAAACTTTCCGCCAAAGATGGCGTACTGTGCGTCAAAAAAAGATGGATTACAGATCTTAAAAGCTTTTAAGCGATTTTACATATAATTGACCAATTATTGGGAGAAAATGGCAAATAAGGGGAGATTTATCAGAAGTCTTGGGAATTGCTGGAAAATATTAGCTTAATGAGAATTCCGTTACTGGATGATGTAAAAGGTGTAAAAAGGTAAGAAAAAATTGGAGATTTGGGAGATATCGGATAGATATTGGGAGATGTTGAATGTAGTTGGTAAGGGCGGGGAAAATGGATGTTTTGTCGAGATTTTCTGTTAGACACACGAATTTAGTCAAATCAAGGAACCAGTACCAAAACTGTAATATTTCTTGATAAATATATCAATAATCACGGTTTTGGCGGTTCATCTTGAGAGTAATTATCAATTAGATAGACAAAAAAAGGGTCAAAAACAGGGAAAAATTTTTTTGTGGATTTTGTTTTTTTTATGTTGAGTCTTGGTTCTGTTTCAAGCCGAATGCTCAACGTTCACTTTCAAAGTGATCAACTACGATAGCAATGCGCGATCGCGCATCTTGTGGTCGTGCGATTCGTTGTTTAGTGAATCACGGTAATCAGTCCGTACATAACTAAACCAGCCCGACAGCAGATTACTGTCACTAAAGGCTGAACTCTCGGTCAGATGCAAGTGTAAGCCTTGCCATTCAGACTCAGAATTGACTCCTTACCTGCCCACACCGAACAAGCTCGATTCTTGTAGAGTGAAGCTGGGAACAGGGCGCAATCAGACAGCCGTTGCGGGCTGACACTGGCGCTAATAGGGAGTTCCCACGATGAAACAGAGCCTAGAAAAGCGACTTAAGATGAGGCAGGGCGCAACACAAAACCCCTGACCCCACTGGAGTTCATTCCCGCCGAACAAGGGGACGGAATCGGCAAGAGTCTAGGGAATCCAGCAGTCGAATTGGCTACATCTAACGGAACAATCAATCTCTCCGAGGGAACGAATAAAAACGATTTGTGAGTCCTGGGGAAGTCGAACCCCAAGTAGGCTAGACGAGAAGCGGAATCCTCACAAGTCGGGTAGGACAGACCGTAATTGGTCTGAGGTGTTCAGAAAATACAAACTCTAGAAGAGAAAATGATTAGACACAGTTATAAAACTAGTGAATCTTGGAAAGCTCTACCGTGGAAGAAATTCCGCCGAAATCTTTTCCGCCTTCAAAAGCGCGTATTCAAAGCGGTTCAAGTTGGAGACAAGCGGAAAGCTAGGTCACTCCAAAAGCTTATTCTAAAATCCACCTCGGCTCGATTTCTTGCAATAAGACAAGTATCTCAGCTAAATGCTGGTAAAAAGACGGCTGGTATTGATGGCAAAAAATCCCTTACTTTTAACGAACGATTCTATCTAGAAGAATGGTTAAGAGTTAATAACGGAAATTGGAAGCATCAAGGCTTACGAGAAATTCCCATCCCCAAGAAGGACGGAACTACCAGAATGCTTAAGATACCGACGGTGTATTCATATTGCACCTTGATTCAATGAAGTTTAGGGATATTTTCCTCTCTATGATTATTCTCCACTCAATGCGCTGCAATTGGGTACAGATTTTCTCACAAGTGAGTAAGCCTCCCCAAGGGAAGAGCTTCGCTAAGGTGAAAAAAGTAGTGGTTAGTGAGCTATGAGTGAGCTACTAATAGGGTAGGCTAGAGTTGTATCAAGTGTGGAAGTCTACCAACAATGGCAACAAAAAATCCCCGGATAGCAGCCTACCCACCGCCCAAAGTCTATGAACTGTTGGTTGAATTTAAGCGCTCTCAAGGATTAAAGTCAGATTCTGCCGCTATCGTGACAATTTTGGAGACTTACCTATGTGGTAGCATACCCAATGTGCTACCAAGTGAGCTATCAAGTACGCCAAAGCGAATTGAGGATTTAGAGATGAAGGTGAGTAGTCTGCTTTCTGATGTAGCAGTACTCAAGCAAGCAATGAGTCAGTATACTTGTCAAGCATCTGGTGAAGACCTATCGCACAACGAATATCTGCATCAACCTGATAACTACGAGGCATTAGGTGAGCCACCAAACGAATCACTCAACAGAATCCTTGACTTGACAAACGAATCTGTAGTTACGTCCGGGAGTACATCTAGAAGTGAGCTACCAATAACTGGGGCAGATGTTGACACTGAATTATTGAAGTCATCTATTATTGAAACCGTATCCGCCGACAGTGAGCTATCAAATGAGTCACTATTGGTAACACCAACTGCTGAATCTATCTTAAATTCCATACTAATTGAGGAGAACACGCCTCCCTATAATGAGCTACTAAGTGAGCCAGCATCAAATGATTTACTAGAGACCGTCATTGGTGAGCCATTTCATGACTTACTTGATGGTCTACCACTACTCGAAGAAAATAATCATCCCAAAGTATCATCTGATAATAGTGAGCCACTTAATGACTTACCTGATAGCTCACTAAAGAAATCCGAAAGTAAAAATTCTCTGGAAGTCCTATCTCACCTGACTGGTGCAGCTTTAGCAAGAAGACTAAATGTTTCTCCTAGCACCCTTCGTCATAAGAAAAATGCTCCAAATTTTGGGCAATGGACTTCTCTTCACGACCCAGATGGAATTGCTTGGCATTTTGATGGTGAAAAGTTTATTGAAAAGCCCTCACCCAATATACAGTAAAACCCCTTGAGTACAAAATTACTCCAAGGGGTTAACCGTATACAAGCTATTATTTTCGGCTCATTATCAAACCAGTATTATTCAGATTTAACGGGCACACGGCGAATTTTTTCTCGTAAAGTGTCTAAAATTTCGGGTGTAACCTTATACCACCAGGGACTTCGATCTGTTTCTTGGAAAGCCTGAATAATTCCTTTATCTCGCCAGTAATAGATGGTATGAATTCCAACACCAAGTTTTTCAGCTAGGGCACTGGTGGAATAATAACCTTCTGGACTAACCCCTAAGTGTGCTACTTGTGGGTTACTTAAAGGCTTTTCAATCCCAAACTTCCAACGAATCCAGGCAACACCTTTTTTCGTAAAAGCCCGCCCTTTACCACCCACCAAACCTCGGCGATTCAGTTCCTGAGCAATTTCGCTATCAGTTCGGCCCACAGCTAATTCTTCAATGATTTGAATGACTTGGTTGGGTGTTCGGAATTTTTCTGCATTTGTTGGGCGTGTCGCAACAAAGCAGCTTGTAGCTCCTGTATGCCACAGTATTTGCACACGAGTGGAACGTTCTGGAGCATCAATTGGGGTAATAGCAACTTGTTTGACTAACAACCCC
>NZ_JBGTFY010000091.1:0-9179 GCF_041747015.1 Nostoc sp. | reverse complement strand
CGCCTCTCTGCTCTTAACTGGGTTTTCAGGAGTAGGGGCAATAGGGTGTTGGGGATTGGAGATTATTGAGACTAATAATCCCAACACAATTATCTCTGGCTGGCAGTACCAGAAAAACAGAAGTCTTGGAGCTATGCTGGTAAGTTTTTCTGCCTTCTTAGGGAGTTCTTTAGTCGGAGCAAGTTTCAGTGTTCACCGGGACAAATTTTAGGGAGAGAAACAGCAATGGAAATCAAGTTAACCACATCAGAGATTCGGGCTATCTTGCAAGGATGTCAATATACATTGCGGCTTGTGGGGAGTAGTCGAGATTATCGTAGGCTTCAATCGTCCTCCTTCCTTTTCTACATCAAATAATGTGGTTCTAAACGATGCGTTCAATATTTTAGGAGAAGTAGTAGACGCAATTGATCAGGTGGAGCAAGTTAATCAACAAGGAGAACCTAAACATGGAGCAAGAAATTAAAAATGCAGTCGGCTTGGGTAGTCCCTCCTTTGTGAGAGAGTCAAAACCAAAGCTGGAGTCGGAACCAAAAGCAACAGTAACGATTTACGACTTTGGCGCTCTATTATCTAAGCACGAACCACCTAAAAAATAAAGATGAACACAAAGCAATTGATTCTTAAATCTGCCATTGGAGTTTTCGCATTTTTCACTATTTTGAGTGGCTGTGTTATGGTTTTCGGGCAAAAGAAACCGAACTATTTCAACATCACAATACCTGCAAGCACAGCGAGACTGGCTTTTGGACTGGGTATGCTTGGCACTGGATTAACCATGCTTTTGGCTAGTCGGATCGAAACAGTCGAAACCGGCGATTTACTCAAACCTAGACCTGTTCCCACTCCATGCCGAGGTTGCCGGAATTTTCACGGTGTCAAATACAACGGTGTAACACTCAATTGCGCTATTCATCCCGAAGGCTACGAGGGCAATCAATGCCCTGATTGGAAAGCTTTCAACCATCTAAATAAGTAGGAGCAATAACATGACATTAACTCTAGATAATCACTCTCAAACCAGTCAAACCAGAGAATCGTCCTTGACGAAAGCATTGCGGCAAATACAGCATTTGAACTCCAAAGTTACTGATTTAGAGCGGCAGCATCAAGACTATGTGCGATCGCAACAGAATTTGATTAGTGCCATTGCCGAAATCTGTGTTTCTCCAATGCAGGAAATAGAGGCGCTTCGGATTTTGATATGTCAGGGCGAGGCTGAGTGTCGGCGGTACTTGCGGTCGTTGTTAATCAATCAAAAGAAGGCTTCTATCAAAAAAGAAGGGAGGTAAAAATGGCATAAAACTGGCAGCCGAAATATCTTGTTGCCTACTGCCGTCATCTAGCAATTTTTCTTCACAATCAGCGTGTAGACACCACCACATAACGGTGATGAAAGCCAGAGATGCGTGCCAGTTATCAGCTTCTCTGGCTGAAAATCAAACAGCTATAGCAGGTGTCCCTGAACCTCATCCTAGTTGCAGTTCGGGCGTATCTATTCTACCAAGAAGTACTTCTTCTAATAGATGACTTGCTCAGAGGGAAAGGGATAATGCTGAAGGGTTTATTTTTCTGATCACTGATTAGGAGACTATTAGATGAAAAGTGTTTTGCTAGGGAATCAAGGATTGGAAGTTTCAAGGATCGGACTTGGTTGCATGGGAATGTCTGAGTTTTACAGCGGTCGTGATGAAATTGAGGCGATCGCTACTATCCACCGTGCATTAGAACTTGGGGTAAATTTCCTCGACACTGCTGATATGTATGGCCCATTTACCAACGAGCAATTAGTAGGCAAAGCAATTATTGATCGTCGAGACAAAGTAGTATTAGCAACCAAGTTTGGTAATGTCCGTACTGAAGACGGCGGTTGGAAAGGCGTTAGTGGCAGGCCAGAATATGTCCATCAATCTTGTGATGCTTCACTTAAACGGCTGGGGATTGAGACAATTGACCTGTATTATCAACATCGGGTCGATCCTAATGTGCCAATAGAAGATACCGTAGGAGCAATGGCAGAGTTAGTCAAACTTGGTAAAGTGCGCTATCTAGGACTTTCCGAAGCTGCTCCAGCGACAATTCGACGGGCGCAGGCAACCCACCCAATTACTGCACTTCAAACAGAGTATTCTTTGTGGAGCCGCGACCCAGAAGATGAAATTTTATCTACTGTACGAGAGTTAGGAATTGGTTTTGTGGCTTACAGTCCGCTTGGTCGGGGATTTTTATCGGGAGCCATCACCCGTCCTGAAGACCTTGCACCAGATGATGCCCGTAGAAATCATCCTCGTTTTCAAGGGGAGAATTTTTTGCTGAATCTGCAATTAGTGGAAAAAGTCAAGGAAATCGCTGAACAAAAGCAAGTCACACCTAGCCAACTTGCTCTCTTATGGCTATTAGCTCAAGGTGAAGATATTATCCCAATTCCTGGTACAAAGCGACGCACCTATTTGGAGGAAAACATTGCAGCTACTTCCATGACTCTTACTTCAGATGAACTCGCTCAAATTGAGGCAGTTGCACCAAAAGGGATTACCGCAGGCTTACGCTACCCTGATATGAGTACTGTTAATCGTTAAGTTAGTTACCGAACTGGTAAGTAAGTTTTCATTCCCAGTTCAAATAAGTTAGCTGAAACAGCAAGAAACTTCACGTCTCAACCGATAAGGGAGCATGAGATTAATTGCGCGTGAGTCGATCCCACTTCATAAAAAGCTCCAAAAACGGAGCTTTTTTCCATCCCTATTTTTTTTCGTCAAGTGGGCCGCTTTTCGCGTGACACCCATTCTGTATCGCTTTGAGTGCTTTCAAGTGACACCAAATTCATAATTTCACCATGCCGCTTTTTGTGAGATTCCTTTAATAGCAAGGGTTCTAGAGTTTGACTTCATCTTGCCGCTTTCTGTGACATCTATACACAGTAAGGCTTTTAGATGTCACGGCAGACCATGCTGCTTTTTTGTGCCGCTTTGTGATCCGATACGACAGTAAAATATAGTTAACCAAAATTCAGGCGAATCAACCAAAAAAACACCTCAGTTGCGATCACCTTCGGTGGGCGGTTACGCCATCGCTAACCTCTTGGTAATTTCCCTTCTGTCTATATTTAGATATGGTATTAATTAATGCTCATCTGTGCTGATACTCAAATTCCTTTTCCACGCTCCCTGGTTTATGCTAGCTATCGGGACAAACTGGTTGAGCTAGTTCCCTATATGCCAAACGTGCGTCACATCACACTTTTATCACGTAGGGAAGTAGGTAGTAATGTTTATACTGTCAATGACTGGCACGGTGGCAGTGAAATTCCAGCAGCAGCACGAGTTCTGCTCAGTGAAGATATGCTTTCTTGGAAAGAATATAATACCTGGAATCAGGCTGATTTTACAGTTGAATGGCGGATTGAAACTCATTCTTTCACAGAAGCAGTTAAGTGTTCTGGCAAAAATCGCTTTTTGTCAGACGGCAATAATACAGTAATTGAAAGCCGTGGTGAGCTAGTGATTGACCCAAAAAAAATTAAGGGAGTACCATTCTTTCTCACAAGTACAATTGCTCATGTAGTCGAAGATTTTTTAGCGAAAAATATACAACCAAACCTCCTAGCAATGAGCGCGGGAGTGCGCCAGTATCTAGAGCAAGATGCTAAAGATTGAAAGGCAGCATATCAATCTAATGACAAATATTGTATTAACCAAAGGCAAACTGTACCAATTCCGTGGTGTGCAAGTGCGGTACAGCCACCAGCGCCAGTGCGCTGTGCAAGCCCGATATGTATTCACTGATTAATTAGGCAAGCGCCGGGAATTGGGAGGGCAGATTGTATAGCGTGAAGTAGAGGAGGTTCGGGAGGAAAGCGGAGAATTAACTTATGCTGAAATTTTTTCACCAACAGCTTGATGTATAATTTCTTTCTTTAACGAATCTGCTGCAACTGCTGCAATGGTTTCCCAATCTTCTTGTTTTAATAGCAATCCAAGCAGTTCGCGCAGTATGTCTCGATTAGAAATGAATTCTTCACCATAAAGTTCATCATTTTCCAGAGTAGCAAGTATGTATTCTTTTACCTCTGGTGTCGGCAATCTAAATTTTTCAAGTATTCTCTCTCTTGCAGTTTTTACCGCAATTTTCGTAGCTGTGCCTAAATTCCAATTATTCAGCAGTAACCGCACTTCTCTATTTAGAGAAATACGTAAAGTTGTGAAACGTCCCCAAAGTTCGAGATTGAGCATTAAGGAGCCAAATGCTGAACCCCAATCTAATCCAGCCCCAATGTTGCCACCAATTTTATCCTCAGCTTCAACAGCTTTTCTTAACCATTCTTCATCAAATAATAAACCCATTGGATTTACTGCATTTTCTTGGTTAAAGGTGCTTTGATTATCACTCTTTTCCTGCTGACTCATTTACTTCCCTTTCCTATCTCATTCAGGAGAACGAAAAACTCCATACTCAAAATAAACTAGATCATCATAATCTTCATCCTCTCCCACATCAATCATCCCTTGGTTATCGTAAAATTCTTCTACTCCAGGCAATGAATGTAATCCTACTCGACCTTCATACTCTAATTCCATACTGCGAGTTCTGGCAAACGCCAAAAACGCAGTTCCAACACCTTTTAATTTTGGCGGACGTTGGATATATGCCCGATTCCAAGGTGCAGTAGCTATACCGTCAATGTATACCAAGCGTTTACCCTCTACCAAGCGAGAACCGTGCATTTGGGTTTCAATCAGCATTAACCCCTGAGTTTCAGCTTCGTACTCAATTGCATAGCCTTCGCGGTTTGATTGTCTGCTAATGACAAACTGTAGTTTAAATTCCCAGTCCCAAAATTTGTCTAATTGCCCATGCAATTCTAATTGTTCTTTCCATTTTTCGGCATAATCATCGACGTGCTTTTGCGCTAGTTCTACTAAATCTGCTTCCACGATCATGCTATCTTGACCGCGAATTAGTTCTACTGTTGAAAGCATTGCACCAAAGTTACCCATGAACCAATTCTATCAATCCCATCAATCCCATTAATCAGGATTATGCTCATTTTCTTGTTTTGGGATGAAAGAGAACAATATTTTTCTTAATTCCCTACACCCCAAAGTCAGTAATATCAAAAATTTACATTTAACAAAAATACCATTCTATTCTAGGTCTTTGTCTGTGTACTTTTCTCTGAGGGATTTGTTGATGAGGCGTTTGTTGCTACCTTCTGCATGAACAGCAAACCCTTTTTCCCAAAAAATCCGATGCAGTTCTGCTGGTTTCCATCCTTCAATGACCGCTAGAGCTTCAGCTTCAGCCAGCAGTGCTGTTGGCACATTGATTTCAATGCGTGTCATTTTTGGTGCGTTGGTTTCTGGCATTGTTTCAATAGTCATAAATTTACCCTTAATTATCGGGTTTCTTGTGGGTTTATTGCCCACTATGTTCTAGAATTTAGTTTATCATAAATATGTTTCTAAACAGCTAACAAGGGGGTCAAGAAGCCTATGCACCCATTAGAACTACGTAAAAAATGGAATTTGACTAACTATCAACTGGCCGCTGCCATCGGTAAAACTGAGCAAACCATTAAACAATATGCGGCTCGGACTGGGACTAAAGCTCATCGTCAGCCACCTTTATGTGTTTTTCTTCTTTGCTCAGAATTGGACTCAAAATGGCAGCAACAAGGATATCCCAGTCTAGTTTTTGTTGCTGCTTAGTATACAAATTCATATACATTTTCGACTAGACCGCCAGAGATGAGCGGTTTTTAATTGAGATAGTTCCTGTTATTTCCGGCAGTCAACCGGAAGTGATGCGGAAGTCAACCGGAAGTAAAAGAGGTGAAAGTGTGTTGATACAAGGTTCCTGCGTAGTTGAAGAAATTTTGACGCGGGGGCAGGCAGCAAAGAAATTAAAGCCGCAAGTGACCGAAAGGCAGTTGAGAACCTATCTCGATTTAGCTTCTTTATATCTGCCGACTTTTACGGAGTTTAGGGATGAAGAAAACGGGGGGCTAAACAGGAATATTAAGCTGACCAATTGGCACATCCCTACACTGCAACTTATCAGAACCAAAATGCTATTGATTGGGCTGAAAAAGACAACTTTAGAATTAGCAAAATATCCCGAACAATTCACTGGAGTAAATCATGACCATTAAAGAATACGCAGAAGCCAGAGGAGTTAAGCCAGGTAAGCTGGTTGATGAATTTCGTAAGAATTTTCCAGGTGAGACTTGGACAATAAATTCATCCCTGCCTGAAGAATTTTTGAAGGCCGACCCAACTAATATTCACACAGGACAACAATCACCTGTAGCAGATATACCCGAAGCCGCAATTACCAAGGCATCGGAAGCGATTCAACAAGCCTCATACAAGTTGACGGCAGCAGATAAAGAGACTATTTCTGGTGCTATAGCCGTTCAAAACGAGCAATCTAAAATTTTGGGTGCATCGACTGGTGTGACAGGGGCTTTATTGTTCATGGAATCCTTGATTGGAGCCAAAGGGACTGTGCTAGATGCCTTTGCCGAACAATCCATGTTGGAAGTTGATAACCAGATTGCTGAGATAGATCAGAGTTTGATTAATTTAGCCGATGAAGCAACAACCAGACTGGGGGAGTCGATCCGAAAAAAGGAACAACTCAAAGCGCGACTCAATTCCTTGAGGGAGAGAGTTTCTTCGATGGGGACACAGATCCGATTTTAGAAGCTTATAAAACAGTGGCGGCATTGTTACAAATCCAAAATGAAACTGTTGCTACTGTTGCCGAAATCCGACTGCTTCAAGAACTATTAACTCATCAAAGGAAAAATCAAGTTATGGATATTCTCAGTACGGGATTGTTTGCTACTTCAGTTGTTGGCGCTTTAGGTGGCAGTGCATATCTCGTTGGTAGCGTTGTCGCTACTGGATTAATCGGCAGTGGGGTGTTTATTCCCCTGGGATTACTTGTTGGTGCAGGATTAACTTTTCTGGGACGGGCATCAAAGTAATAGTGATGGGTAAGAGTGTTTCACGGTGTTTCACAGAACTGTTTCATGAAACTGTTTCAACGGTTTCATCAGTGTTTCAGCGTCGTGAAACACCGTGAAACAGCATTCCCCCAGCGTGAAACATGAAACATGAAACATGAAACACCAGCTAATTCCTTGCTCGAAAGCCGTTATGAAGGGTAGTATTTCATCCAACCGTTTCACAAAACTGTTTCACGAAACTGTTTCAACGGTTTCATCAATGTTTCAGGCTCGTGAAACATGAAACGCCTCATTAAAGATATATGTGAAACATGGGAAAAATTTGTACTAAGAACGCGCTATAGCACAGTAGTCTCATGTATAAGAAACAACTGTATCTAGCCTTGGCTGGAGTCTTAGTCTGCTTCTTGCCTGTAATTATCCCCTTGATTCCCAAGTTGAGGGCTTATGCAGAGGCAGAACGCCTAAAAGCCACAGAAGGGTTAGAGCGATCTCGCATAGAAGAACGGGCTAAGACCAGCAATGCCCTATATGAGGCGGGAGTTATGCCCACAACTCGCAAGTTAAGAATTACCAATTACTTTGACAGCAGTAAACGCAATCCACGCCCTGACACAACCCTATATCTTGATGATGAGATTATTGATGTTTTTGACGCAACGGGTAGGTGTATTGGGCGAATTGAAGAAGGAATTTGGAAGTGGAAGCACAAAGACAAAGAGATTTGTATAAGTGTTCAAAATATCAAACAAAGTAGGAGAAAGTAATGGGATTAGGTTCATCGAGTGCAGAAAGTAACAGTACTGGCAACAGCGATGGGAAACCCAAAGGTAAGAAGCGATCGCTTGGTGAAATCATCGATTTTTGTGCTAAGGCTGTTGTGATGATTGTTGGCTTACCCATTAGGGCTGCCGCCGCTATAGTCAATCAGTTTGTTGCTAACGGTGGTGCAGGTCGTGCGTTAGTTGGAGGGATTTTATTTATTGGCGGTTCCATGATTAGTGCTGATTCAACTTGGCAATTAATCTTTCAAGGACCACCTGTTTTTCCTTGGTTTGAGCCGACTTGGAATTGGTTAAATGTGCTGTTTGCACTGTTCAACCCGTTTTTTTACCTGGCATTCATAATTTCTATGGGTGTTCAGGTAATTGAAGCCCACGCCCTACGCGGTAAGAACCCAGATTCAGCTAGGCGGGAACTTCAAGACCACATGGTTTATGAGCTTGAAACCAAGCCTAGTGGCAAGATTGACTTGGTAGGCCAACTTTGGCAAGACTACAAGACCGCAGGTACACGCGATCGCTCTAGTGCTGGGCTAGTTGTGATTGCTGTTTGGGCGTTCGATATTGTGGCCACCTTTGCCGCTCGTAACCCATTTCAATTTACAGATCCATTCATGATTTTGGGCTGCATCTTATTCAACATCGGCACAATGATGGCGGGTGAAATTGGGTTCGCCATTTGGGGATTGACTAAAGATTAAAGCGAGCGCCGCTCAATAACTCTTGAGTCGAGCAGCTTCTTAATTCAACAGGGCATTTCTTTTATGCAAAGTAACGATATCCCAAAAATTACAACTAAAGAAACTGAACACTTACGCGAGTCATATCCTAGCTTGTCTCACTTGGAAGCCGGGAATATCGCCCAATGGCTGCAAGAAAGAAAAGACCAATTATTTGAAATGGCACGAGTTTCTGAGAACGAAGCAGACATGACTCGTGTACTTGGCCTGGTGGCTGGGGGGATTGGAGCCGTTTGTTATGCTGTCAACCCACTGGCTGTAGTTGGTGGTTTAATTGGCGGTGCTGCGTGGTTATGGTTTGTTGTCGAACACTCCAATAGAACTAAGGAGATCGCCCCCTTGCCTTTTGTGCGTGGTAATTTTGTAGATGCTCTAACTCGTGCTGGGGATTATGATACTAGGAGGAATTATCAAGCGGATCAGCTTGCTAATACTGTTAAATTCCTAGAGCGACACGAAGCAGAAGAGTACGCTTTTCTTCTAGCTGAGTTTGAAAATATTGGCCAGTATTTGACCCAAGTTGAACCAGGAAAACGTTTTTACGCTTATCGCTGGATGTTTGGCTGGTTTGGCAAGCTCAAGGGTCGTCAGCTACCCAGTTATCAAAGCATGGCTCTCCATTTACAGGATGTGACAATTGACAGCCGGATGAATCGGTCGGAAGTAAATGCCATCGCACAGGCA
>NZ_JBGTFY010000090.1:0-3183 GCF_041747015.1 Nostoc sp. | reverse complement strand
GAGTTCAGTTAATTAATTTGGCTATAGCGTTGACAACCTATGAATTTGTATTGATCAATACTTTTACCAAAGTAACCTGCCCTAGAGTGTCTCAGAAGATACAAAGGGTTAGTCTTTTAAGCTGTCTCGTTTATGCCTGCGGCAGCGATCGCTACAGTAGATCACATCCTCCCAAACCTTTTCCCACTTCTTCCGCCAGGTGAAAGGGCGACCACACACGGGGCAGATTTTCTGAGGTAAGTCTTGTTTCTTGGGCTTATTTTGTTTCATCAACTTCTTACCCCCAGCAGAATCACCAAGGCATCCCCACTGATCGGCTCTGTTACGTCTGCTGCACGAAAGTATTAAACTACGTTGTCTCGCGGCTCCGAACTCCTGCGAACGCGCTCAAGAAATTCAGGATAATTTTCTAAGTCCTCTGGAGACTGCAAAGGTGGCATCTCCACCCAAGTAGCTTCTGCATGTAACTTGTCCACGTAGGCGTAAAATGCTTCTTGATCATCCCGATGAGCCAGTACGTAGGCATGTAACTCTTTCTGACTCATTGCCTGAAAGTTAGGTTTGTTCATTGCACATACCTCCATCTACCGTTGGGATATATCTCAATAATATTCTCCTTGCCTGCCAAGAAGAACACATTCCCTGTTCGCTCATCTATACGAACCACATTTACAGGCAAGTAAAGCTTGGTGAACCAGCAGCACAAAGTAAAGCACTGAGTCTTTTGTTCTGATGTCGGAATAGCTTTTCCTCCTCATCACCGCTCATCGCCCAGAGTATAGTACCTTCGGGATGAACGAAGTTATGGGTAGATCACTTCATCACCCGAGGGCAGGACATTGATCGCCTCACCACCAACCCCAACGTTAAACATCTTGCTACCAAAATTACTGCGCTGTTTTATTCGCACGCGCCCAAACATCAACTAAACCCAGCATTCCACCAGCACCCAAACCCTTAGTTACTTTTACAACATCTTGATAGCTGTCAAATTTTTTATGCTCCTTCTGGTTTCGGGCATTGTAAATTGCTTCGATTTTATCCTTTTGAATGCCATAGCGCGATAGTTGCTCAATTAAGACTTGCTTTTCTAAAGTATTCAGCAAGTCTAGTAAATCCAGTTTTTGTTTCTCTTGAAAATTCTTATCAATTTGAATGAAGCGATATTCATGGTCACGTTTTGTCTGAAATAATATTTCTCTAATTTCACTCAGCCTCATTTCAAAGCTAGTGATCCAGTCACTATTTCTTTCTTGATTTGTAGATTTAGGAACTGTTGAACTTTGTTGATTAGAATCGTCACTAAGTTTATTCGAGTCATTTAGAACCTGAATTTGCTTTTGTATAACTGCCTCATTTTTTGATGAAATTACAAATGCATTTACCGTTTCACCTTGCTGAGGATTTTTTTCTCTTGCTCTAACAGCAGCATAGTACTCTAAATGACCATCAAGAACCAAATAGCTATCAATTTCATTTTGCTTCAGAATCAAGGGTTTAAGAATTCCACCACTTTCTAAAATCAAATCAGCTAATTTCTCAATTTCTGCCTCCGAAAAATTTGAGCGTAGTACATTAGACTTAATCTCTTTAACGTCAACTTTTGCAAAGCTTGTCATCAAATCTTCTCCATTTTTTCTAGAACTTCTATAGCTAAAGCCTCAAATTCTCCGGCAGATTTGTTTGCGTCGGAATGCTTTTCAGCGAAATCAAGTATGGATTTTGGCTCAGGTACTTCTAAGTCGCCTACAGAGATAGTCTGGTTAAGACAATGTGATAGAGCAGTTCTATCAAAAATTATTGAATCCATAACAGGAAATTTGTAATGCTTAACTATAGTTTCCTTCTGCCTGGGGAAAGTTTTATTGAAGGCTTGTGAGTTAGTTGAAATTTTCGAAGGAAGTACACCCATTACTTTAATAGGTTGCCTACCCAAGCTCTCTCTAAATTCATCAATTTCTTCGATAAATGTGCGGACGCTAGACAAACCTTGATTTGCAAATGGCTTTAAATCTGACGGAATAATTAGATAGTGGGCTGCAATAATAGCGACTTGAGCATAGATATCTCGCGACGGAGGTGTATCAATGACTACAAAATCATACTTATTTTCTTCACGTTTCAACTTCTTGATCAATCGAGTTTGGCTCGCTTTAACTTGGTTCAACTCATATTGACCTTCAATTAAACTGATGTGAGAAGGAACAACATCGATTTCGGGAGTATTGAAGAAGTTAGACTGACGTGAAACATCCTGAATAAAATTGAAGTCGGCAGATTTAAGGATATGAAAAACGTTATTGTCTCTCAAGTTGTCGTCTTCTTCAAATTGGAACTTAATTAAACCAGTAGCAAACGTAGAATTAGCTTGCGAATCTAAATCAATCAGCAGTACACTGTGTCCTTTCTTTCGTAAGGCAGAAGCAAGATTCACAGATACCGTTGTCTTACCAACTCCACCCTTATTGTGATAAATCGCAATAATTTTCATATAGTTGTGTTTTTGTTGCTTACTTTTCGTATCTTGAGCTACCTTCTCTCTAGGTTGTCTTTGTTTTATAGACTCCCTACCTACTATGGCGTTGATCTCAGCAATTCTGTCTGTAATCTCTTCCCCAGAACACTTGAATATAATCTGAATATCATTGTCAGATCTTTCGTATATTCTTAATTCTTTTCCATTGGTTAATAATCCATACTTTGTGTGAAGAGCGATTAAATACTGTTTAAGACGACGAACATACAGGTTTAAGCTATGACGAGGACTTTTCGCCTCTATGACTAAGCTCAAAGGAGAATTAGTGTCAAGCGTGAACGGTAGCACCTGTGCAGCAAAGGCTATGAAGTCAAGGCGAATGCTACCTAATGCCACCTCTTGATGCCAGTCTTCTTGTCTATATCCTAATGCTGGGAGCAAGTATTGAACGATTAGCTTGCTTTCAACTTCACTTTCATTACGACAATAGCTAGGATTAAAGTTCAACGCTTAGACCTCTACTGCTTTGTAGTCTTCAGAACTATTTCGAGAGCATAGATCAAGAATTCCCACAGGTCCGCTGGCATATCACTCAAGTCCTAGAACAAAGTCAAAAATCTGGTGGGCCATCTGGAGTTTGCTGCACGGTTCAATCTGGACTTGGCGACCCTGGCGATCTAAAAAAATTGCCTGGTTTTGTTTGCTGG
>NZ_JBGTFY010000089.1:0-4071 GCF_041747015.1 Nostoc sp. | reverse complement strand
ACCGAGGAATTAATTGAAAACTGGTATGAAGTCCAGAGAAATTTGTCTCTTCAGGTGGCTCGTGACTTCATTCTGGAACATCTTGAACAAAAGATGGGCTTGATTACACATAGTCAGATTCCTGTCAATGCGTAAGTTCTGATATAGACACCGGGAAATGTCTGGATACTTTAAAGAAGCATACAAACCGTATTTGGTCAGTTGCTTTTCACCCTCAAGGACACTTAATTGCTAGTGGTGGAGATGACCATGCAGCTAGAGTCTGGGAGCTTCAGACAGGAAAGTGTACCAAAACCTTCCAAGGACACAGCAATGCTATTTATGCGATCGCTCACAGTTGGCAACAAAACTTACTTGCCAGTGGACATGAAGATCAGACAATCAAACTCTGGAATCTTAATCTCAATTCACCGCAAAGCTTAACGGTTGACCTCCAGCCTTTTCGCGTACTACACGGACACAGCAATCGGATCTTTTCAGTTGCCTTCAGTCCCAATGGAGAATTCCTGGCCAGTGGCAGTGCAGATGTCTACGACGGGCTACGCCTACGCACTATTAAGCTTTGGAATCCTCATACAGGGCAATGCCTCACGACTTTGTACAGTCACGGTAGTTGGGTTTGGGCAGTTGCTTTTAGTCCAGACAGTAAATTCCTTGCTAGTGGCAGCTACGACCACACTATCAAGATATGGGATGTATGTTCTGGTGAATGTTTGCAAACATTGCAGGGGCATCCTGGTTCTGTGCTGGCGATCGCTTTTAGCTCTGATGGAAAAACTCTCTTTAGCAGTGGCTATGAAAAAATAGTTAAACGCTGGGATGTTGAAACAGGAACCTGTCTTAATACTTGGGAAGCAGACTCTAACCGTGTTTGGGCAGTTGCGGTGAGTCCAGATACTCAATACGTTGCCAGTGGTGGTGATGACTCCTTGGTGCGCCTATGGGACATTGAAACAGGGGTTTGTCTGCGGACATTTTCTGGGCATACCAGCCAGGTACTCTGTATTTTGTTCACCGATGATAGCAGCCGTATAATTAGCAGTAGCAGCGATGTCTACGACGGGCTACGCCTACGCACCATCAAAATTTGGCATCTAGTTACTGGAGACTGCCTTGCTACGCTAGAGAATCATCTTCATTGGGTGTGGTCGCTTAGTCTAACCCCAGACGATCAAACTTTGCTTAGTGGCAGTTGGGATGAAACAATTAACTGTTGGGATATTACTACCGGGCAATGTCAGCAAACTTTAAGACCAGCCCGCCCTGATGAAGGCATGATTATTACTGAAGTCATGGGGTTGACTGAAGCAGAGGTAGCAACTTTGAAAGCTTTGGGGGCGAAATAAGTGAATTGATCCAGGACTTTAAATTTTGAATCCAAAATCCAAAATTTACAAGCTCAAATCCGGTGAGTAAAATGTCAGTATGTGATATACTGTGTCTCTCACTCACCCTGGTTTTATGGGACTGCCAATTGTTGCAATTATCGGACGCCCAAATGTGGGCAAATCCACCCTGGTTAATCGACTCGCCGGGGAACAAACGGCGATTGTCCATGATGAACCGGGAGTGACACGCGATCGCACTTATCTGCCAGCTTTCTGGAATGGTCGGGAATTCTTAGTTGTAGACACTGGTGGTCTAGTCTTTAATGATGATACCGAATTTTTACCACTGATTCGCCAACAGGCAATGACAGCTCTTGCAGAAGCGTGTGCCGCTATTTTTGTAGTCGATGGTCAAACAGGCCCCACATCGGCAGATTTAGAAATTGCCGAATGGTTGCGCCAACAACCAGTACCCGTGCTGCTAACTGTAAATAAATGTGAATCCCCAGAACAAGGCTTAATGCAAGCTGC
This sequence comes from Nostoc sp., assembly GCF_041747015.1. Taxonomy (GTDB): domain Bacteria; phylum Cyanobacteriota; class Cyanobacteriia; order Cyanobacteriales; family Nostocaceae; genus Nostoc. Next base: position 2,212 of record NZ_JBGTFY010000089.1, on the reverse strand, counting down.
CGAATTTTGGGAATTAGGATTAGGCGAACCTTACGCCGTCTCCGCAATTCATGGGAGCGGCACAGGAGAGTTACTCGACGACTTAATGGCTCACATCCCCAATATTGAGGATATCCCAGACACTAATGAAATAAAAGTAGCAATTGTGGGACGTCCGAATGTGGGTAAATCCAGCTTACTCAATACTTTTGTTGGGGAAGAGAGGGCAATTGTCAGCCCAATTTCCGGCACAACCCGCGATGCAATTGATACCGTCATTGAACGAGACGGACAAACCTACCGCTTAATTGACACCGCCGGCATTCGTAAAAAGAAACATATAGAATACGGTACGGAATTCTTTAGTATTAATCGGGCTTTCAAAGCGATTCGCCGTGCTGATGTGGTTTTATTAGTATTAGATGCTGTCGATGGAGTCACTGAGCAAGACCAAAAATTAGCTGGGCGGATTATCGATGAAGGTCGAGCCTGCATCATCGTCGTTAATAAGTGGGATGCCGTCGAAAAAGACTCTTATACAATCTACGACTACGAAAAAACTCTACAATCACGGTTACATTTTACCGAATGGGCAGAAACAATCTTTGTAAGTGCCTTGTCAGGACAACGGGTAGAAAAGATTCTAGAGTTGGTGAAGACGGCGGCGGAATCACACAAACGCCGTGTCAGCACATCAGTTATTAACGAAGTTTTAACAGACGCTGTGAGTTGGCATTCACCGCCAGCATCCCGTGGTGGGCGTCAAGGTAAAATTTATTATGGTACACAAGTAAGTAGCCAACCACCAACGATCGCCTTATTTGTCAACGAAGCCAAACGCTTCAACGACAACTACCGCCGCTACATTGAACGGCAATTCCGTCAACAGCTAGGATTTAAAGGTACCCCGATGATTTTACTGTGGCGGAGTAAAAAAGTGCGTGATGTCGAAAGTGGTAATGTAAATAGAGCAACTCGCGTCAAATTAAGTTAGGAGTTGAGAGTTATGAGTTACAGTCAAAACTTCTAACTCCTCACTTTTCACTTCTTACTCCTAACTCTAAAATGGATTTACTGCGATCGCTGCCACTTGGACTTTACTTAGAACAACCCCAAACTTGGCTGCATAAAATCGATCCACGAGTCAAGTTTGCCTGGTTAATGAGCTTTTTAACAAGCTACATTTTCGCCAATAATTTTTGGCGCGTGTTGTTGGTGGTGATATTGATCATTGCCACCTTAATTGCCAGAATTCCCCGACGAGTATGGCAACAGCAAATGGGTTGGTTATTAATGCTATCGTTTTTTGTGTTAGCGATCGCAGCCATCGGTCCTGATTCACTCGGTGTAGATTATCAGCCACGCTTGCCAGCTAACGAACAAATATTAACCCAGCCATCAAACTCTAATAATCCTGTTCAAGAGCAAGTAGACGATCAAAAAAAATACAGCTACGTGCTATTTCACAAAGGGCCAGTCAAAGTGACTCGCCGCTCCTTAGATTTGGCTATAAGTCTGAGTACGATTATATTTACCGTGATTTACAGCACTAACCTGTATCTGCTGACAACCGCACCAGAAGAAATCACATCTGGTATAGAAAGCTTGATGCAACCCCTACGACGCTTCAAGTTGCCTGTCACAGAGATTGCTTTAACTTTAACCTTATCCTTGCGCTTTATTCCCCTGGTTTTAGAAGAAGTGCAAAATTTATTTCGCTCCGTGATGACAAGGGCAATTAATTGGAAAAAGCTGGGATTAAAAGGAGCATTCAAGGTTTGGATGACAGTTGCAGAGAGACTTTTAGAAAATCTGCTCTTACGAGCTGATCAAATGGCGAATGCAATGATGGTGCGGGGTTTTACCAGTCCCAATGAACATCGTGTCCAGTGGCACGACTTACGATTAAAAGCGCATGACTGGCTTGCTATTGCAACTTTAATCTTATTCTGGGGAGTGCGCCTAGCTATAGGAACTAAGGTCTAATTTTGCACTGAGAAAATGGTAAGAGGTATTAAAGAATGCAGAAGTCAGAATCAATCAGTGGGGGATTCAGAGGTTGTTTGAAAAGTGGTTTGTTGTGCTTTTAATCGAATTATTACCCCCCTTAATCCCCCCTTATAAAGGGGGGAAACAATAAAAAAATCCGGTTCCCTCCCCTTAGAAAGGGGAGGGTTAGGGTGAGGTAACAACATTTGATACATCAATCATGACTTGTTCATTCATCCTCTCA
>NZ_JBGTFY010000088.1:0-8265 GCF_041747015.1 Nostoc sp. | reverse complement strand
TTCTCTTCGACAAAACTGGGTTGACTTATACGACAGCCTCAAAGAGAAAAAGTAAGTCTCTCAATTTTAGTTCTCGGAAACTATACGCGAACACTTTTCTCTTTGTTTTACTCTTTATTTTCCTTAACCGAGCAGTATTGCATCCCGACCTGTTTTTGTTTGGTCAAAAACACCTCCTGGATTAAGTAGCATATCTGGGCGTGAAACCGGAATGGGTAGCCGAGAAAATTGTCCTAAGGTTGAAACTCCACTAACTGCCTTGATACCCTTTAGAGAGCGAGGTTTGGCAACTAAACAAAAGGACAATTCAGCCCCGAAGGATGTGTGGGGGCTAACTACTGCAGAACGTCCAACTTTTTGGTTTTACGTTCCTTACACAAAAGATGTTGCCAACTTGAGTGCTGAGTTTGTGCTGCAAGATGGTGAGGAAAATGATGTTTATCGTCAGGCGATCGCATTACCGCCAAAACCAGGAGTAATGAGTGTCCCCCTCCCGTCTACTGTTGCACCTCTACAAGTAAGCAAAACATATCGCTGGTACTTTAAAGTTCATTGCAATCAGCAACAAACAGCAAGTTATCCTGTTCAAGTTGAAGGAGACATTCAACGAGTCAGTTTGCAATCAAACGTAGCGAAGCAGCTAGCAGCAGCGACAGATCCGCGAGAAAAGATTGCCATTTATGCCGCATCGGGGATTTGGTACGATCCGCTGAATATGCTGGCACAACTCCGCCTTGCTAATCCCAACGATGTATCTTTAGCTACAGATTGGCAAAGTCTCTTGCAATCTATCAAATTACAGCAACTTGCTACAGCTACTCTGCTTAATTAATTTTGGCTTTGATATATAAGTGAATATAAGGTAAAGTGATGTATTCATTATTCCCAGCAAGTTGGTTTAGGGGCTTGACTCCTAAGCTAATTGCTAGCTTTTCGCTGCTAATTGCCTCACCAGTTTTTGCCCAAACATCTCCCGTCCCACCTGGTGACAAACCGAATCCTAACCGCGATCGCTTCCCCCAACCCTTACCCACACCCCAACCTCTCCCTCAAGACGATACGCCACCCATTGCCCCAACGGAGCCGGTACCAACCCCTGCACCTGAAGAACCATCAGTCAACATTCCTGTCAGCAAAATTGAAGTTACAGGCAGTACTATTCTCTCGCAAGAGGAAATCGCCACCATCACCAAACCCTTTGAAGCACGTACCGTCACCCTCAAAGACCTCAGAGGCGTTGTAAGTAGTATCACGCAAATTTACCTGAGTCGGGGTTACATTACCTCTAGGGCAGTTTTAGCAGACCAGACGATTGCTGACGGTGTGGTAAAAATCCTGGTAATTGAAGGCTCCCTAGAAAAAATTGAGGTAGAAGGTATCCGCAGATTGAATCCTGCTTATGTTCGCAGTCGGATTCAACTGGGTGTAACACCACTTAGAGCAGACAAACTCGAAGACCAACTGAGACTGCTGAAAACCGATCCGTTATTTACTAACATTGAAGCAACGCTGAAGCCGGGAACCGAACTTGGTAAAAGCATTCTCACAGTCAGAGTTACCGAAGCAAATGCTCTCACTGGCTTTGTGGGAGTTGACAATTACTCACCCCCTGCTGTGGGTTCAGAACGCTTGGGTGGTATTATCACCTACCGCAACCTTACCGGGTTGGGTGATGAACTTAGCGCTTATTACTATCGCACCACAGCAGGCGGTGCTAATTCCTTTGACTTTAACTACCGAGTTCCTGTCAATGCGATGAACGGAACTGTACAGTTCCGCTATGCCCCTAGCGATAGCAAAATCATTGAAGCCCCATTTTCTCAGTTTAACATTACTGCCGACAGCAAGCTGTATGAAATTAGCTATCGTCAACCAGTAATACGGAATCCCCGTGAGGAATTTGCATTGTCTGTTGGGTTTGCTGTGCAGGACGGGCAAACCTTCTTAGAAGGCGCACCCTACACTTTTGGCGAAGGTGCTGACCGAGGTAACAGCAAGACACGGGTGCTGAAGTTTGGGCAGGATTATGTTAAACGCGATCGCTCTGGTGCATGGGCATTGCGATCGCAATTCAGCTTTGGTCTTGATGTTCTCGATGCTACAGTCAACTCAGACCCCTTACCAGATGGGCGCTTCTTCAGTTGGTTGGGGCAACTTCAACGAGTGCAACGCCTTGGCAGGGACAATTTACTGATTGCTCAAGCAGACGTGCAACTCAGTCCTGATAGTTTACTACCCTCTCAACAATTTGTGATTGGTGGTGGGCAATCGTTACGGGGTTATCGGCAGAACGCCCGTTCGGGAGACAATGGCTTTCGTGTGTCGGTAGAAGACCGTATCGCCATCCAACGGGATGAAGCTGGACAGCCAAATTTGCAATTTGCGCCCTTTGTTGATGTGGGAGGAGTTTGGAGTAAATCTGATAATCCTAACAAATTAACAGGAGAAACCTTTTTAGCATCTGTCGGTTTGGGATTGATTTGGGAACCGATTCCGCGCTTAGGCGTGCGACTTGATTACGCAGTGCCAATAATTGAATGGGGCGATCGCGGTAACAACGCCCAAGACCGAGGTTTTAACTTTAGTGTCGGCTACAACTTTTGATGCGCGAGCTTTTAATTTTAAGTTTTGAGTATTAAGGTGTAAAATTCAACAGAAAAATGCTCAATTTATAAACTAACGGGTAAAGTGATCGCCTTCTACTTTTTTAAGTATTTATACTAAAACAATTTTGGGTTATTGGTTGCGTCTGCTAGTTGTTTTTCACCAATGATTTATCACAAAGGAAATTAATAAGTAATGAAAGTAACAGCATACTTATTTCTGAAATTGAATTTGGTTAAGGCGGGGCAACCAACTCGGAGGATTTTTGTAGTCGGTAAGGCTTGCATCACAAGTTTGTTGTTCACCACATTTATAGTTGTAAACGGACTGCAAACTGCGGCAAAAGCGCAGATTACACCAGCTACTAACGATGCCGGTACTGTCGTCAACCAAAATGGCAATACCTTAAATATTGAAGGTGGCACTAATGCAGGAGCAAATCTACTTCACAGCTTTGAAAAATTCGGAGTCAATCAAGATCAAACTGCTAACTTTATTTCCAAGCCAGAAATTCAAAACATTTTGGGTCGAGTGACTGGCGGGGATGCTTCTATTATCAACGGGATAATTCAAGTTACGGGTGGCAATTCTAACTTGTATTTGATGAATCCCGCTGGAATTCTATTTGGTTCAGGTGTTAGGTTGAATGTGCCTGCATCTTTCACTGCGACAACTGCGAACGGCATCGAGTTAGGCGATAAGTGGTTTAATGCAATAGGTACGAATGACTACGCAGCTTTAGTGGGAAATCCAAGTGCGTTTGCATTTACCATGAATCAACCGGGAGCGATTGCTAATGCTAGTACGTTAGCTGTTGGCACGGGAAAAAATCTTACATTAGTTGGCGGTACGGTTATTAATACTGGAGAACTTCGAGCTTGGGGAGGTCAAGTTGTTGTTGCTACAGTTGCTGGTGAGCGAGTAGTGCGAATTAGCCAACCGGGAAACATCCTCAGTCTGGAAGTTCAGCCACTATCAGCATCTGCAAATCCACCTGAAAAGTGGTCTTTACCTATTTTATCCCTGCCACAACTGCTGACGGGCGGTGACATAAATAATAGTCCAAGTGGTGTAACTGTCAGCGACGATAAGGTGACGTTGACAAGTTCAGGTATACAGATACAGAACGGAGATGTGGTGGCGGGTTCTGTTTTAGCCCAAAATGCCAAGCTATCATCGAACCGCAATCTGATTTCTGTGAGTAAATCCGTCGGGCAGGAATTAACCACCGCTAGTGATTTAACTCTGCAAGCTGAGAATACTGTACAGTTTAGGGATGATTCAAACTTTCTTGCTTTGCAAGTCGGGGGTAATTTAAAAGTTCAGGGGAACAAAAGCATTGATATCCAGTTAAGTAATCTGCTTTCTATCTTCAGCACGGGCGGTAACCTGAATTTAGTTAGCGATGGCAAAATTATTGGCAACACTACTTTTATTACAGGTGGAAATTTTTCAGTAATCAACCTTTCTGGTGGAGTTGGAAACTTTACCTCTAATTTTTTAAGTTCAAGTGCAACCAATACACAGGGAATCATTAGCTCGAATGGCGATGTTAATTTTGGCAATTACGAAGGTTCCTCGCTGAAGGTAGAAGCCAAAGGTAGTATAACTGGTGGAGATATCAAGATTACTGATCCGAATGTGTCTCTGGTTGGAACAGATCCAGATATTGCAGTTCTCCAAAGCAGCCCATCGCTGATTTTGCGAGCAGGTGTGAGTGAGTTACGCAATGCGCCTAGCACGCCTTCGAGTTTCTTGGGATCAGCTTTTGAATATACCGAAATGCCCACATCACCAGGAAATATTACAGTGGGTAACATTACGATTTCATCTTCATTACTGACGAACAATCAATCTCTGGGTCCGGTAATACTGTCTGCAATAGGCAATATCAGTGTAAATGGAAATATGTCTGCTCAAATTCCCTCATTTGATAGTAATGATAGAAACAGCCCAGTTGTTCTGAATTCATCAGGAGGTGGCATTACGGTTGCAGGAGATATTACAGCAGGTAATATTATGCTGTCCAGTGCAAAGGATATTACTACAGGGAACATCGACGCTATCTCGGTAAATAGTGTTTCAAACAGCTTGGATACTGGATTCTTGTCTTCCAAAACAGGCAACATTGTAGTCAATAGTGTCAAGGTTCAGTTTGGGAGTATAGACGTTAATGCTGCTGGTGTTTTTCAAGTTAGAGGGACTTACCTGACAGGGTTTAGCAATTTAGGGTCTATAAATGTAGGTAACCTTAAGATTCCTGTTAGTATTCAGGCACAGCAAAACATAAATATCCAGCATAGTAGTGTAAGTTTCACGCATGGTTTCGGTTTAGAAAGAGATGCGGCTGGAAATCCTATATTCAGGATAGATGGTAAACAAGTTTTCTTTCAACCCGGTCAAGAGGGACAACTTGATTTTGTTGATGCAAATGGAATTCGTCTTGACCCTGAACTTGTAAATGTCAAAAATGTAGACTTCAATCCCAACTCTGTTCCGTCGGATGCTAGCTATACCACTGGGTTGATTATTATCAAAGGTGGAGTTGATGCAGCTCTTTATGGTGTCTTTCGAGATACACAACTGTCCTCTAGTGATAACATCAGTGTAGTTTCCGTCCCTCGACCTGAAGATCCGATTGTAAGCAATCCAAGCAATCCAAGCAATCCAAGCAATCCAAGCAATCCAAACAATCCAAACAATCCAAATAATCCAAGCAATCCAAACAATCCAAATAATCCAAGCAATCCAAACAATCCAAATAATCCAAGCAATCCAAGCAATCCAAGCAATCCAAACAATCCAAATAATCCAAGCAATCCAAGCAATCCAAATAATCCAAATAATCCTACTAAACCGGGAATCGACGATTCTCAGGCTCAAACTGCACAGCGACAACTTAACAAACCATCCCAAAATCCTGCTTGTCCGCCCTCAAATACAGTAGTTTCGCTTAACTCAAGAGAAAATCCCACACGTGGAGAAACTACGAATTCTCTAACATCAACAACAGCCAATCCGTGTAGAGAAGAAAATAAGGATACCAATATTCTTCGCTTTGTTAGAGATAATCAGACTAAACCTATCCCAAATCCTAACCCTACGCCTCCGTCAGAGACTAAAAAGTAGGAATAAGCTATAGTCCTAGAAATTACCCGTTTGGGCTAATGTCGTGTCTGATTGCTTACCCATAATTCAAAGCAGACCCCGAATCCTTCACAGCTTGCAGGGAGGAGTGCTTTTTATTTGCCTCAGTGTCTTGATTACTCTACTGATAAGTTTGATACCTTTTCGTCAAAATTTGCTGGCTATCTCCGTTTCGCCTCCAGCCCAAATAACGACTCCTGAAACAGCCGATCGCCTGTTTGAGCAAGGTATTGAATATTACCAGGCAAAGCAACTACAGTTAGCAATTCAATTTTGGCAGCAGTCGCTTACCGCTTACCGTACTCTGAAAGACCGTCCTGCCCAAGCAGCAACGCTGAAAAATTTAAGCGCAGTTTACCTGCTTTTACCTGACCACCCAAAAGCGATCGCTTACTTGCAGCAATATCTAAATATCACGCGAGAACTGGGCGATCACCTCAATGAAGAAAATGCTTTAGTCACGTTAGCAGACACCTATGTAAAAGCCAACAGTTATACAAAAGCGATTGAATACTACCAGCAGAGTTTAAAAATTATTCAGCAATTGAGCAATTCTCCACAGGAGAAGCAACGCCAACGCTCACAAAAAGCAGTGATTTTAGGCAATTTGGCGATCGCTTACCGAGTAGTAGGAAACTACAGTGCTGCTATTGAATTCAATCACAAAGCGCTGCAAATTTTTCGAGAACTCAAAGACTATCAAACACAAGGAAAAGTTTTAGGAAATCTCGGTAATGCCTATCAGTCTTTAGGCGATTATGACAATGCAATTGCTTCCTACCAAGAGAGCTTAAATATTGTTCAAACAATTAAAGATAACGCCCAGGAAGGAGTTATTTTAGGATATTTAGGCGCTATTTACGCCAATTTGGGTCAATACGACAATGCGATCGCCTTTCATAAACAAAGCCTGAAAATTAATCAGTCAATTGGCGATAGTGAAGGACAGTCTAGCACCCTAATCAACTTGGGATCTACTTATCATTCTTTGCGTCAAGGCGATAAAGCCCGCACATACTACCAACAGGCATTGGAACTAGCTTCTTCAGCAGGCGATCGTAAAAGAGAAGGCGAAGCGCTGGGTAGTTTGGGACTGGTTTACGAAGATTCCCACGACTACCCAAAGGCAATTCAATATCAAGAGCAAGCTTTAGCAATTGCCAGAACAATAGGAGATCCAGAAGCCGAAGGCAAAGCGCTTAACAACTTTGGTCATGCTTTGTTCGCTGCTGGTAAACTCAAAGAAGCTGAAGACAAACTCCGTGCCGCCGTCAAACTCCTCGATGGTCTACGTCCCGGACTCGACGACACTTACAAAGTCTCTATCTTCGATACTCAAGTATACACCTACAACCTGCTGCAACAAATCCTGGTTGCCGCCAACAAACCTGAAGCTTCCCTAGAAGCCGCAGAACAAGGACGCGCCCGCGCCTTTGCCGACTTACTTGCTAGACGCATGTATCAAGAAGGCGAAAAGCAAAAATCGGTATCATCAATTACCGACAACCCGCCACCGAGTATTGAAAAAATTCGTCAAATCGCCCGTCAACAAAATGCCACATTGGTAGAATATGCGATTGTTCCCGATGATGACTTTAAGTTTCGGGGTAAACAGCGAGGCAGAGAGCAAGAACTATTCATCTGGGTAGTACAACCTAGTGGTAAAGTTGCATTTCGGCGAGTTGATTTAAGACCGCTGTGGCAAAAAGGTGGAACCCTTGCTGATGTTATTAATATTTCCCATTGCTTCACTCTTGACAGAAGTGCCAATGTTGACAAGTGCCTCAGTAAACCTGCTGGGAAAGGCGAACAACTGATGCAAGCACTGCGTCAAATGAAACCTGCCCAAGCGGCAAAATCATCTTCTAAAAGTCAGGACTTCAGGCAGATACTCCATCAACTCTTGATTCAGCCGATCGCCGATCTCTTGCCCGTTAACCCAGATGCTCATATTATTTTTATACCCCAAGAAACCTTATTCTCAGTTCCTTTCCCAGCCCTCCAAGATACTAATGGCAAATATCTAATCGAGAAGCACACTATTCTGACTGCGCCATCAATACAAGTGCTAGATTTGACACGTAATTTGAAAGATAAAAGACGGATGGCAGGAGGGAAAAATTCTTCAATCTTCAGTTCTCCAGCTTCTGCCCTAATTGTCGGCAACCCCGTTATGCCCAAACCCTTAGAACAACTACCACAAGCGGAACAAGAAGCTCTTGATATCGCTAAACTGTTCAAGACTACTGCAATCATTGGCGCACAGGCAACGAAAGCTAACATTTTGGAAAAGTTACCTAAAGCTAGACTGGTACATTTAGCCACACACGGATTACTTGAGTATGGCAATCAGAACACAGATTTAGGAGTACCGGGAGCGATCGCTCTTGCACCATCGCTTAAGGATGACGGCTTTCTCACAGCCAGTGAAATTCTTAATCTGCGTCTGAATGCTGAACTCGTTGTTCTTAGCGCTTGCAAAACCGGAAGAGGAAGAATTTCTGGAGACGGAGT
>NZ_JBGTFY010000087.1:0-3304 GCF_041747015.1 Nostoc sp. | reverse complement strand
TAGGGGATTTCCTTCGGATTCGTTAAACTTCAGCCCACTACTCATACGAAGCATCCCATCTAGAGTAATTTGGCTGCGGCGATCGCCCCCATTGTTCCATTGTGGCATCAAGTTTTTATCCAAGAGCGATAGTTTACCCTCCTTGATAAGAATCCCCACAAGTGCGTTAATTACACTCTTGGTCATTGACCATCCAAGTAAAGGCATCCTAGAGGAAAAGCCTGGTGCATAACGTTCGGCGACAATCTGACCTTTATAAACCACCACTACAGCCCTAGTGTGTTGCTGTGGGTGGAAAACCGAGTCTAGAGCTACGTTGAGTTGTTTTTGGTCAACTCCAGGTGGCTCTCGGTCTGTTTGTCCTAGTAACCACTGTGCGTCTAATTTTTGGGGAACCAGATGCATTGACTTAACTGGCGATCGCAACTTTGTAGTAGAGGTAGCAATGACTAAAGTACAACCAAGTCCAGAACGAAAGATGGCAAAATGTTTTACTAAACCAAAAATACTTGCTGTTACAGATTGTTGTGGGCGATCAACATTAACTTGAATTGACTTGACAATTGACTGTTCCAGTGCCGATAAACCTTCAATCTCGGCTAAAATATCTTGATTAAAAATAGATTCTGGAGTGCGCCCAGAGACAAACACGCCCGAACAAAATTGTTTAGCTTGATAAGCCGTGCCAATACTTAAGACTCGCCATAAGGTATGACCAGAATAGCCCACAATACCTAGGCTAATTAACCCCAAACTCAAAAATATATACTTGAGGTTTATTTTCATCTAATAACTACCAGTTCCTAGCAAAATAACTTCAACCCTCTCTAAAGCTAAATTAAAATTTTGTGCCGTTAATTCAGTCTGTAGATAAAAGTACCACTTATTTTTAACAGGTGGTACTAGCTACGAATAGCTACCTAAGACAATACGGAAGACAGACCAGAATCAGTAATTGTTACCTTATAATCTTTACTTCCAAGTAGCTGCTTGGAAAAAAAGATAAGGTTAAAATTAAAGTCGATGCCGAAATCGACCTTAGTAGCGCTGAGAAAACAATAAATAACTTAGACACATTAATGGCTACAGTCTATATAAAGGGCAGTAAAAATGTGCAAGTTTCCATTTAAGAATTAGCCGATTATCTTCATGATAATGCCGATAAAATCGAGACTCATCACCAACAGACGGCATGGTCTACGCAGGAGAATAAAAGATAGCAGTGACAGCAATTTGCCAGCATAATTATAAGTATATCTTTCGAGACTAAAAAGCAAAATGGCAACACTTACAATTCGCAATGTGCCGGAAGAACTGGTTGATCGCATTAAACGGCTTGCAGAACAGAAGGGAATTTCAATGGAACAGGAAGTCCGTGATTTGCTACAAAGCCGTTATGTACAACGCAGTGCAGCGATTGAACGTATTCGCCAACGCTCTGAGACTTTACCCGTCCAAGCAGCTAGCCAACTGCAAGAGTGGAAAGAGCAAGGGCGACCCTAATGGTGATTGATACGATGGTATTTGCCTACGCGCTATTAAGGGTAGAAGGTCAGTACAATCAGGCAATTACGGCTTTAGAAACAGCAGAGCAAATAATAGTGCCAGATTCGTTATTTGCCGAATTAGGCAACGTAGTATGGCAGTGGATTCAGTTTCGGCAATTACCGATTGAAACGGGGCTAGAGGTGCTAAAAGATTCCGAGGCTTTGATAGATAAGGTTATCCCTAGCGCTTATATTCGAGAGGTTGCTTTAGAGTTAGCAGTCCGGGCAAGTCATCCATTTTATGATGCGCTATTTATAGCAGCCGCAATTAGGGAGCAGGTTCAAGTTATAACGTTCGACCGTAAACTGGCAGAGAAGTTTCCAGATATAGTGCGGCTTCTGGAATAATAGAGAATCCTCCACTTAGGCTGATAACCCTGCCTGTCGCCCACTAGAAGCTTGACCACGTGCAAGTTCCTGTCGTTTTACTTTGGCAATGCTAGTCAACCGCTCTTGCAACGGTTGTGTTGCAAAAACTTCGTGAGGATAGAAAAACCCTGTGGCAGGAGATTGAATTATGCAACCACTCCAAAGATTTGATTGATGAAGAGAATCCGCTCTTTGACGGCTCCCTTTGGAACTCCTAAAACTTGTCCTTTTCTCACCATGTTCATAGTTTCATAACCCCGGATTGTTCGCCGTGCGGTATTAAATGAACCAAACCCCATTCCAGGTTTGACTAATCGTTTGATGCCACGATGGTCTTGCTCTACATTGTTGAGATACTTAATCTGCCTCAATTTCACTGTTTCCGGTAACTTTTTGGCAGCAATGAGTTCTTTGATCGCTTGTGGATAAGCGGGGTTTTTGTCTACAGTGATGACTCGTGGGGTGGAAGTGTGAATGGCTTTTAATGTCTTACGGAAAAAGCGTTTTGCTGCTTTCGCGTCTCGCTTCGCCGTGAGGAGGAAATCTAAGGTGTTTCCCGCCGAATCAACGGCTCGGTACAGATATTTCCATTTACCTTTGACTTCAATGTAAGTTGCATCTACCCGCCACGAGTCATTGGTTAGGCGCAAGTGCGGTCTAAAACGCTGATCTATTTCTGGACTATACTCCTGCACCCAACGAAACACTGTTGTGTGATGTACCTCCATTCCCCGCTCGTTCACCATTTCTGCTACTTGACGGTAAGAAAGCGGATAACTAAGATACCAACGCACACAACGCAGGATGATTTCGGACTGATAATGCCGCCATTTGAAAGGGGATTGAGAATTCATCAGAGGCAGGCAAAATTATTTTCTCTAGCAGAATTATTTCAGCTTACCCTTTTTTGCAACACAACCGAGCTGGGCGTAGCAATGGTTGAGGCGGCAATATCTGCTAAAGTACGAAAATTTGTTTTCTCCAGTGTTATCCACCCGTCAATTTCCAAGCTGAGTAATCATGCAGCTAAACTTCCGGTGGAGGAAGCTTTGTACGAATCAGGGATGGAATTTACGGTATTGCAGCCCACTATGTTCATGCAGAATCTCAATGGTAGCTGGAGCGCTGTGTTGGAGCATGGTCGTTTCTCTCTGCCTTACTCCAAACAAGTAAAAGCATCTTATGTAGATTACCGTGATGTCGCAGAAGTCGCCGCCCTAGCGCTGACTGGGGATAAGTTAAGTTACGGCACTTTCGAGTTGTGCGCTCCTGGTATGGTCAACCGCATGGAGTTGGTGACGCTGATGAGTGAGGCGCTGGGGCGCACTATTGAGGCAGGTGAGCCAGCCTTTGAGGAGTGGGTGCAAGCAGCGCACATAAACGATCCA
>NZ_JBGTFY010000086.1:0-8681 GCF_041747015.1 Nostoc sp. | reverse complement strand
GATGTTTGAAAAGTCCTCAAGCGTGTGTTTCACTACCCTGGCTACCGAGAAACTGCTACGAGAGAATCGGAGTTTTGGGATTTGAGATCGCGCTCCTGAGTCGCACTTGAGGCTCAAGCCAACCCTTTTCAAACAACCTCTGAGAGGATCTAAAGCAGAAGACTTGCTAAAATTTGCCGGAACCTGGCAAGGGGATGACTTTGAGAAGTGCTTGCAGCTTGTTTACAAAACTCGTTCCTCCTACCCCAACCTCGGACGTATCCCATAATGCCGATATCGCCAATAATCGCGCAAAATGCGATCGTGGTCAAAACATAAATTACCAGGCACACACCAAGACTCAAAAATACCTACACCCTTAGCATCATCTCCAGCCACAGGTTTACCCGTCGCTGTCGCCAAAAATACAATACTAATCGTATGCTGACGCGGATCGCGATTGGGGTCAGAATACACCAGTAATTGTTCAACTAACTCCACCTGCAAACCCGTTTCTTCCTCAGCTTCTCGCCGCGCCGCCACTTCCACCGCTTCCCCATAATCCACAAAACCACCAGGAATAGCCCAACCTAAAGGTAGATTCTGTCTTTCAATTAACACTATTGGCCGATGAGGTCGATCTACTAATTCAATGATGATATCAACTGTTGGTGTAGGATTTCGGTAAGTCATAGTTATTAGTCATTGGTCATTGGTCATTGGTCATTAGTCAAGGACAAAGGACTAATGACAAACAAAACGAGTTGACTTGATTTACGCTGCAAATACTGTTCCGTGATAAATTGATGCGATCGCTTGCTCCCATAATTCAGGTTAAATATGCCTTTTCCTAGATCGAGTGGCATTTTGCTGCATCCTACCTCCTTTCCCAGTCGATTTGGCATTGGGGATTTAGGCTTAGAAGCCTATCGCTTCATTGATTTTCTCAAAGAGAGCCATCAACAATATTGGCAAGTTTTACCCTTAGGCCCCACTGGATACGGTAATTCCCCGTATATGTGCTACTCAGCAATGGCGGGAAATCCTCTACTGATTAGCCCAGAAAAACTCCTAGAAGAGGGTTTGCTAGTTGAAGAAGACTTTGCTAATTTACCAGGATTTCCAACAGAAAAGGTAGATTTCGAGCAGGTTGTGCCGCTTAAGATTGGGCTACTCAAAAAAGCCTGTGAAAAATTTAGAGCGAATGCTACGCCTATTCAGCATAAAGAGTTTGAAGGTTTTTGCGACAGCAAAGCCTATTGGCTAGATAATTACGCTTTATTCATGGCGCTGAAAGATGCCAGCGAGAATGCAAGCTGGAATACATGGGAGCCAGAAATTGTCAAGCGCGATCCCCAAGCATTGGATCAAGTACAGCATCGGCTCAATGAAGAGATTTATTATTACAAATTCGTCCAATTTGAGTTTTTCCGCCAGTGGTCAGACCTAAAAAGTTACGCCAATATGCGCGGCATTGACATTATCGGCGATATCCCCATCTACGTAGCTCACGATAGCGCCGACGTGTGGGCACATCCCGACATCTTTTGCTTAGATGAAGAGACAGGAGTTGCTGCCCAAATGGCCGGAGTTCCACCAGATTATTTCAGCGCCACCGGTCAATTGTGGGGCAACCCGGTTTATAACTGGGAGGAATTGCAAAAACAAGATTTTAAATGGTGGGTACAGCGCTTTGAGGCAATGCTGGATTATGTAGATATAATTCGCATTGACCACTTCCGGGGCTTCGAGGCTTACTGGTCAGTAGCCCAAGGTGAAGAAACTGCCATGAATGGTAAATGGGTTCAAGCGCCTGGAGATGCTTTTTTTGAAGTGATTAGGCAGAAGTTGGGCAAACTACCTGTCTTGGCGGAAGATTTGGGGGTAATTACACCAGAGGTAGAAGCGCTGCGAGACAAGTATGAATTTCCTGGGATGAAAGTTTTACAGTTTGCCTTTGGTTCTGATCCCGGTAATCCATTTTTACCATTCAATTACCCAAGAAATGCTGTCGTTTACACCGGCACTCACGATAATGACACAACTGTAGGCTGGTTTAATTCAGCTAACGATAATGAAAAGCACAACCTGTTGCTTTATTTAGGTTGTATTAGTCCTGAAGGCATCCAATGGGATTTAATTCGCCTAGCTTTGAGTTCCATAGCCAACCAAGCGATTATTCCTTTACAAGATGTTTTGGGATTAGGAAACGAAGCGCGGATGAATTTTCCCAGTGTTGCTGAGGGTAACTGGGAGTGGCGCTATCAAGCAACAGCTTTGACAGAAGAATTAGGCGATCGCTTAAAAGTTCTTACCAGACTCAATGGACGCGCCCCGCAAGCACAATGAGCAGTGGGTAGTGGGGGGAGACAAGGGAGACAAGGAAGAGCGAGGAGTAAATGCCTCCTTGTCCTCCTTGTCCCCCTCATCCCCCTGATCTCAAAACTTAGGTTTTGCAGCAATCCTAATTTCTTCCTCTTTCCCCGGCTCTCCCATTTCCTTGGCTTTCTCTTGATTGACGCTCATCAACACACCACCAGCATTATCAGTTTTCACTGTCAGTTGCTCTTGGGCTTTCCAAATTCGGTGAGTTCCTTCTGGGAGAGTACCCTCAAACTCGGTTTTGCCATCAGCTATTACGCGAATCCAGGATGACGCTTTCAAAGTGACACCAATCTGTACAGCCTGTCCCTGTTGTCCGCCGCTAAGGCGATCGCTGATCGGTTGAACCTTTAATGTCTCTTTTGGTTGGGTTGGCTCTGATTTAGCAACAGACTTTTGTTTTGAGTATGGCTGGTTTTGGCTATTACTTGCTTGTAGTAGAGCGTTATTTAACAACTGAGATAAGCCATTTACAGAGCATATTATTAGAAAGATGTAAAGAAAGTAAAGATGAATCGGACGTAGTTGATTAAGGGGTGAAATATTCCCCATATCTTGGGGGTTTACTCGTGCAGCACTGATTGGAAAAGTGCCAGAAAATTCTACTCCATTCAAGCCTAATGCTTCGGCAAATTGCCTGATCAAACCCTGAACATAGATTGGTTCTGGCAGATCGTTTAAATTCCCTGCTTCGATCGCCTGCAATAATCGCTGGGGAATCCTGGTTAATGCAACCACTTGCTCTAGAGATAGACCCTGTTTTTGACGCAATGCCAAAAGTTGAGCGCCTAATTCTGCCAACTTTTCAGAGCGTTGTTGCTCTAATAAAAGCGATGGCTGATGATTATTCTTCTTTGTTGGCCATTTCATGGCTTTTGACGCTCCTTAACTCTGCTGAATCAATAATTAGGTTGTATTATCTGCTCTTGCAAAAAATGAATCTCATAATCTTTGAGGGAACGATATTTACCCTCTGACAAAAAAGGTTCTTTTGGAGTTTGTAA
This sequence comes from Nostoc sp., assembly GCF_041747015.1. GTDB lineage: Bacteria > Cyanobacteriota > Cyanobacteriia > Cyanobacteriales > Nostocaceae > Nostoc. The sequence continues at coordinate 5,316 of NZ_JBGTFY010000086.1, read as the reverse complement.
TTGAATTTGGCCGATCCCAGTCCGATGCAGTTTGATTACTGGGTATCCTAACTGTTGGGCTATCCGGCGAATTTGGCGATTTCTTCCCTCCTGCAACACTATTTCTAAAAAGCTTTCCTCGGCACAACGTTCTATCAGCTCTACCTTAGCAGTCCTGGTTTTTCTACCCTCCAACATCACACCCTGACGCCACTTATGTAGTACTGTTTCTGGAGGATGTCCTTTGACCAAGACACGATATGTCTTGGCAATACTGTGGCGGGGATGGGTTAGTCCAAATGTCAGTTCTCCGTCATTTGTCAGGATTAAGGCTCCTGTAGAGTCTGCATCTAAACGTCCAACTGGGTGAATACCTGAACCCTCTCGTAATTCTTTGGGTAGTAGATCCAGAACTGTCGTTCTTTGGTGAGGGTCGTAGCAAGTCGAAACTACTCCCGCTGGTTTGTGTAGCAATAAATATATTAAAGCCGGACGGTGCTTTTTAGATACGGGTTTACCATCAATTGCGATCGCCTCTTTTTGGGGATCAACTTTTTGACCCAAATATGCCAATTCCCCATTGATCTGCACCCGTGATTGCCTAATCATTTCTTCGGCTTCACGACGTGACGCAATACCCCATTGAGCGAGAATTTTTTGTACCCGTGCCTCCATTATGGAAATTGTTTATTTACTGTTAATAATTAAATGATATTTGCATTTTGTAGCAAGTAGGCATAAATGTTACATTTAAAACTTGTTTAAGTTCTGTTCGGTTGTTGAGCAAATACTCGCAGATTGGTTAGATGCCAGAGCAAAATCCCCAAACCACAAATGCAAATAAAATCCGCATAATTACGCAGGTACTTACAACAGCACTAAAGCTTTGGTTGAGAGCGCAAGTCAGCCAAATATCTAAATTAGAAGTTGAAATTCAAGCAAGCGATCGCCAAATTCTCTCTGGGCGTATCCCTTCGGTATCTATTTTTGCTACTCATGCAGTTTATCAAGGTCTCCTGATTACAGAAATTAAATTAATCGCAGAAAATATACGGATCAATATCGGCTCTGTACTCAAGGGACAGCCCTTACGACTATTGGAAACAGTACCAGTGGTTGCCGATCTACTCGTAGACGAGAAAGATATCAATGCTTCGCTCTCATCTGATTTATTATCGACTGCTTTGAGCGATTTACTGGTTAAGGTTTTACCAATACATTGCCCAAAGTCACAACCAATTAGTTGGCAAGAAATTATCCTTGATAACAACCAGATTATACTGCGAGGCATCAGAGTAACAAATAGTGAAACAACACCTCTGGAGATTTGTCTGGGCTTACAGTTACTCAATGGTAATGAGTTGCAACTGGGACGTATACAAATCAAGCCAGACCAGGGAGATATGTTAGAGGAGAATCATGGGTACAATCTGGATCTTGGCTCAGATGTAGATATCCAAGAACTAACGCTAATCCCAGGCAAACTGGTGTGTCGTGGTCGGATTAACGTTAACCCTTGATAAAATAATTCGTAATTCGTAATTTGTAATGACGGTCGCGGACTCACTACCGCTAGTCCATGCTGTAGGGGTTTAGCATGCTAAACCCCTACGAAAGATGTGGTTTTCAACCTCGCTCATATTTGGTATTTCCTGTCAATGCGTAAGTTTTATAAGTTTTAGAACGGAGATGCAGAGGGGTGGAGATCAAAGACTCGTCAGCGAGTATCAAAGACTCGTCGCTAATACCCAATGCCCAATAACTACAGTAGCGGCAACAATAGTGTCACAAAATAGTAAACCAAAGGAGCTGTGAAAATATAACTATCGGTACGGTCTAAAATACCCCCGTGGCCAGGGATTAACTGTCCAGAATCTTTGACTCCAGCATCCCGCTTGAGCATAGACTCGGTAAGATCCCCTAAAAGACTAGCAATGCCAATCAATAAACCCAATCCTAAACCAGTAAAAGGGGATCTGGGCAAGTGCAGATAATAGGCTCCCGCCAGGGCTACGGCAACACTGGACATAATACCAAAGACAGCACCTTCTACGGTTTTTTTAGGGCTAATATCAGACAAACGGGTTTTTCCAAAGAATTTGCCAATAGTATAAGCGCCGATATCGGCTGCCCAAATACACAAAAAAGTCAGCAGTGTTGCTGTAAAACCTTGTGGTAAAGAGGCAGAATTTGCCTTTTCCCAGAAATCTGCCCAGGTTGAAGGCCAGTAACCTCCGAAAGGGAGATTGATAAAAGCCGTATTATCGATCGCACGCAATCGCACCCAGTAACTCGGCAAATAACCTACGTAAAATAGCCCCATTATAGAAGCGGAAATATCCGCGATCGTGGCAAATTTAGGTTGAAACAGCAGGTAAAAACAAATAAGTGTGCCAGCTATTGGCATCACAGCATCAGCTAAACTGCCATCTAGCGTACAAATCACCAGCAAAACTTGGCTAGCAAACATTGTGGTTTTAGCGGCGGGAGCGATGCCTCTGGATCGCACCAAATTAAAATATTCTTGTTGTCCTAAAAAGACCACGATCGCAAACATGATCGTAAAGTACCAACCCCCCAAAAGGGTAACAGAAAGAGCAAGAGCGATCGCAATAATTCCACTAATAATCCGAGACCAAGGCATATAAATAAGTATTTTGGATTTTGGATTTAGTCCAGTTTTTCACCACTGAGGATAAAAATGGGATCAACGGCGGTAAAGGTTTGAGAAAAGCCGCGTGTCTCCAAGCGGTTTACCGCAGACTGGACGACTTCGATATTTCTTGCCCTTAATAGGGAAAAACTCTGGGAAATAGCATACAGACTTTCTAGATTAGCAGCTGTGGCTACAACCCGACCTGATGGTGGCAAATAGTGCCAAGCTGCTTGCAGAATTTCCTGAATGGGACGTCCTCCCTCGATACAAACGCGGTGAGGAGTAACTTTGAGATCATGCAAACACTCTGGGGCATTACCTTCAATTACTTCGACATTTTTTACCTCAAAGCGATCGCAGTTACGCTTGATCAAATTAGCTACTTCTTCATCCCGTTCCACAGCAATAATCTGCCCACCTGGACATAATAAGCCCACTTCTACCGGAATTGTACCCGTTCCTGCGCCAATGTCCCACAACACAGAATCGCGGTTTAGTCGCAATTGGGCAATCAATAACAGCCGAACTTCTCGCTGGCTGAAGGGAATTCCTGGCAACTGCTCAAATAATTCATCGGGAATACCAGGGGTAATATAAGGCCAAAGTTGGGAGGGCATAGAACTACGCAATTATACTAAAGATATCGGTTTGCCAAATCGAAAAGTCATAAGCTATGAAAACTTTTCAGACGTAGCGTTACTAAGAAACGATAATGATTGGCGAAATATTAGGCGAGCGCTACGAAGTTCAGCAGCTATTAGGAAAAAAAGCGGGGCGGCGGACGCTGTTGGCTCGTGATCTAGAAACTCAAGAATTAGTTGTCATTAAGTTACTCTCTTTTGGTGGTGATTTTGAATGGGATTCACTCAAGCTGTTTGAGCGGGAGGCTGAAACCTTAAAATCTTTGTCACATCCCTTAATTCCTCACTATTTAAACTATTTTGAGGTAAATTTACCAACCATTAAAGGATTTGCCCTGGTACAAACTTATATTCCAGCAAAAACCTTAGATCAATATTTACAAACTGGGCGGACTTTTACAGAAGCAGAAGTCAAACAGATAGCCAAAGCACTTTTAGAGATTCTCATTTACCTACATGGGCTGTATCCGCCTGTAATCCACCGTGATATTAAGCCTAGCAATATTTTATTGGGCGATGCCTACGGCGGGCGGAGCCAACGCTCTGGTAGTAGTGTCGGTCAAGTTTATTTGGTAGATTTTGGCTCAGTGCAGACTGTCCTCGCCACAGAAACCGGCACAAGAACTGTGGTAGGAACATACGGGTATATGCCACCAGAGCAGTTTGGCGGACGCACTGTTGCGGCATCTGACCTTTATAGTTTAGGTGCAACCTTAATTTATTTAATGACGGGTATTTACCCAGCCGATTTACCTCAAAAGGATTTTCGGATTCAGTTTGAACAAGCGGCTAATCTGAGTCCCAGCTTTAGCAATTGGCTAAAGTTGATGATTGAACCCAGTTTAGAACGGCGTTTTAGTTCTGCGGCTATTGCAATCGCCGCCTTAGAAAAACCACAACCGACAAACTTACCTACTTTGGTAGTTGGCAAACCAGATGGGAGTAAGATTCAACTAACCAAAAATTTGGATTCTCTAGAAATTATCGTGCCATCGGCAGGTTTTGAACCATCAATAATATTCACGGGTTTATTTGCGATCGTCTGGAATTCATTTATCCTGGTTTGGACAATTGGCGCACTCTCGGCACCTTTTCCTATCAACATCTCCTTTGCCTTATTCTCACTTCCCTTTTGGAGTGCTGGCTTTGTCATGATGTCTAAATTTCTCTTTCATTTATTTGGACGCATCCGCTTACGCCTGAATTCCGAACAAATCGCCCTAACCTGGGAGTTGTTTAGTTGGAAATTTTATCGTCCCCGTGCATCGTCAAGACAAAGTATTAATAAGTTAGTTTACATTCCAAAACATTTTACTAAAGACTCTGAAGGCACTAGAATTGCCGTTCCAGCAAAGTTGGATATTTGGGTAGGAGTAAAAAAATATCAACTTGATGGTGTTAAATCTGAAGCGGAACTGGAATGGCTAGCTCATGAATTAAGCGATTGGTTAGGTTTGCCAATTCAGCAATAATAAACAAAACGAATAATCTTAAGGATCTCTAAAAATGGCAACTACAAATAAAAGGCGATCGCTAGTGGAATTAATTCAAAAACATCTAAACACCGCGCCCGAAAGCACTTTATAAAAAGTTTTAGAACCTTTTGCTGGTTCTAATATGACAGTCCGAGTTGCAGAAACTTTACAAAGACGCTGGTTAGCTTTTGAGATTGATGAAGACTACATCAGAAGCTCAAAACTGAGATTTGAAGCAAATGCTCCATTGGTTGTGGAACCTCCAGCAGATTTACCACCAATAGCAACAGAAAATGCTCATAATAAAAACCACGGAATACAGTTAGGACTGTTTTAAAAAAGGCTCTCTCAAATTAATTAGATATTTTCAGGAAATTGTCGAATGTAGTCTAAAAAATTAGTTACAAAAAGATGATATTAATGTCTATATAGGGCTTGCTGAACAAAAGTGAAACATAGTCTAGGTAAGGGTTTTGAGCATTTTTTCACCAAGCAAGTGCAAGACTATAGCATCCAGAGGTTCAAAAACCTTGCACTTTCGTCGGCGAGCGCCGGGCAAATTGGG
>NZ_JBGTFY010000085.1:0-7773 GCF_041747015.1 Nostoc sp. | reverse complement strand
AATGAAAGATAAAACAGTCACGCAGATAGTGGAAGACTGGGTTGATAGATTGCCAAATATAGAGAGTGTTAAAATTAACGCTGACCCCCTCCCTGTTAATCCTGCGGATTAAATTGGTTGGAGGTCGCGTTAGTTTTAACCGCCTTATATCTCACCACTAAACGGAGTACCGTTTTAGTGGGAGGCTTACGGCGTAATAGCTAAACTTCTATTCTTCTCACCAGCAATCTGAGTACAGAGTGCGATTCGTTGATTAGTGAATCACGGTATTCAGTCCGGCGCGACCTGAAATGGTCGTTTAGAATGCAGAGCCGTCTTTGCTAAGGGATTTACACCCCTTACCCTCACGTAAAAGACTCTCAGGAGTCCGGTCACGACCTAGCCAATATTGGTTTGCATGGTCTAGAAAAATTTATTAAGACCATCAACATCAAATTTGGTGTGGTACGGTACGCCGATGATTTTATTGTCACGGCTAGAGACAAAGAAAGTCTTAAAACCGCCCAAGACCTAATTCAAGCATGGTTGTCAGAACGTGGTCTAGAATTCAGCGCTGAGAAGACGCTAAGAACGTCAATGGAAGATGGCTTTGACTTCCTGGGGTTCAACTCCCGACATTACAATGGGAAATTACTGATAAAACCGTCCAAAAAGAAAGTACTTGCCTTCTGTAAACGGATTGGTGAAGAAGTTAAAAACCTTAATGGTGCAGGGCAGGAAGTCCTAATCAGAAAGCTGAATCCTATTCTCAATGGTTTTGCCAACTACTACAAAGGTGTAGTCAGCAAAGAAACCTTCAGCTACATATTACATCGAGTGTGGCAATACCTTTGGCGGTGGTCTAAGCGTAGACACCCCAGCAAAAATACAAAGTGGAGTGGAACTATGCTTCTAAACCCCAACGATACTCAAAATTGCAAGTTATTTAATCCACGTTCCTAAGCAGGTTTTCGCTTAAGTTGACACCAATAAACAATGTTGTGCCTCTACCTTGTACTTCGTAGACTAAAATCCTAATTTCTCCAGCACTGGCTTTGTAGAAACAATGTGACGCTCTAAACCCAGTTCTTTTGGACTAACCCCAAGTGCCAAAGCAATCAACTGAGGTAAGTGCAACACTGGTAAACCTAGCTTTTGTTCAATCACCTTTTCCACCTCTGGCTGACGCGAATCTAAATTTAAGTGGCACAAAGGACAAGGTGTAACTATACAGTCAGCACCAGATGCCAAAGCGTCCTGAATATGCATCCCCGCCATTTTGAAAGATTGGGTAGTGGCATAACTAGAAAGCGGCCACCCACAACATTGCGTCCGCCCTCGGTAATAAATTGGTGTTGCACCCACAGCCCGAAACATATTTTCCATCGCTTCCGGTTGGAAGGGGTCGTCATAGGGCATCGATTTTTGGGCGCGGAGGAGATAACAGCCATAAAACGCGGCACATTTTAATCCCGTTAACTTCCGGGTGACACGTTTGGTAATTTCTTCTAAACCGTAATCTGTTACCAAGGCATAGAGGAGATGTTTAACCTCAGTACTGCCGCGATAAGGCGAACAACCTTCTTTATGCAGCAAGCCATTAACCTGTTCAACGTAAGCGGGGTTAGAAGTCTGGCATTCTTTCAAGTTTTCGTTGACGTGACCGATAACACCTTGACAAGTGCTGCAATGAGTCAGTAAGGGCAGATTTAAGTCTTCTGCTAAAGCAATATTTCTAGCGTTGACAGTATCTTCCAGCAATTGGGAGTCTTCTTTAAATATGCCAGAACCGCAGCAAGCAGCTTTTTTAAGTTCAACCAATTCAATGCCCAGGGCTTGCGTAAGTGCTTGAGTTGACTGGTAAAGTTCCCGACAAGCTCCTTGAGCAACACAGCCGGGAAAGTAAGCGTATTTGAGTGTCTGAGATAGCATAGTAGTATATTTGGGTTAGAGCGATCGCTCTAGACAATAACTGTTTATCGAAACAGAATTCAGGAGTCAGGAGCCAGAATTCAGAATTTATAAGGAGTCTAGAATGATTGGTATATTCATTCATCAAATGTTCTCTTGATTCTTGAAATATTCTGACTCCTGAATTCTGACCTCCTGAATTCTCTTGTATGGTGCCTTGTTAGTATCTAAGTCCTGATGTTTGACGTTTAGCGACCCTTTAACCGTCTAGGTTCAAAGTCGCAGCAGCTACATATTCTTATTGCTAGCAAGGCTGGAAATACTGATCGAGACATTGTAAAAAATTTTAGCAATAATTGGAAAACAAAAGGATTTACCAACAAAAGGTTGATATCTCACCCCTATCGACAGTGGCGTAGCACGCTCCCCTGCCCAAGTGTTCAAAAAATACCTACTGGATTTTTTGGAAAACCGGGAAGAGTTTTCTGATAGAAAAACCCTTAGCAGTATACGGGCGATCGCGCTTGACGATAAGATGTATATGCTCAAAACAGTATCTTCTGTAAAGAGAAGATTCTAACAACTAATTAAGGAATTTTATTTATGAGCCAAGCGGAACTTTTTGAAAAGGTCAAAAAAATCGTCATCGAACAATTGAGTGTTGAAGACCCTAACAAGGTCACACCACAATCTAAGTTTATGGACGATCTCAATGCTGATTCCCTCGATACCGTTGAACTCGTCATGGCTTTGGAAGAAGAATTTGATATCGAAATTCCCGACGAAGCTGCCGAGCAGATTATATCGGTTCAAGACGCTGTAGATTACATCAATAACAAAGTTACCGCATCAGCTTAACTGGGGATTAGAGATTGGGGAACTTAGTGTCCCCTCTGGGCTTAAGGGGCAATGGGGATTGGGAAGATTTTCCACTGTACCAGTCACCCTGCCGGTGACGCTCCTAAAGTCGCTGACGCTAATGCCAGTGGCTTATGGGGAGCCAAAACCTTGTCCGTACAATGCTCGATTTGTTCGCGTTGCGGCAACTACAGGAGAAGGAAGGGGGATGGAAACCCCCATTCTGCGGACTGGCTTACCAGTACCTAGTTACTAGTCTCGAATTTTTTGCCATGCAGCTTTTTCGCCAATTTTAACTGAATCATGACAGATTATACACGTAAACGTGTTGTTGTAACTGGTGTTGGCGCGATTACACCTATAGGTAACACAGCAACAGAATATTGGGATGGATTATTGAGTGGACGCAATGGCATTGACTACATCACACTTTTTGATGCGTCTAGCCATGATTGCCGCATTGCCGGTGAAGTTAAAAACTTCGATCCACATGATTATTTAGAGCGCAAAGATGCCAAGCGCATGGATCGGTTTACCCAATTTGGGGTTGTAGCGGCAAAACAGGCTCTATCTAACGCGCAGTTAGTTATTAATGAACTGAATGCAGAACAGGTAGGTGTCATGATCGGTTCTGGCGTTGGTGGCATTAAGGTACTAGAAGACCAGCAAACTATCTACCTCAACCGTGGTCCCGATCGCTGTAGTCCATTCATGATCCCGATGATGATCGCCAACATGGCAGCAGGATTAACAGCAATTCACACGGGTGCTAAAGGGCCAAACTCGTGCCCTGTAACTGCCTGCGCTGCTGGCTCCAACGCCATCGGAGATGCTTTTCGCTTAATTCAAGGCGGATATGCCCAGGCGATGATTTGCGGAGGAACGGAAGCGGCTGTGACACCATTATCGGTAGCTGGGTTTGCCGCTTGCAAGGCACTCTCTTTTCGCAATGAAGACCCGGCTCATGCTTGCCGTCCCTTTGACCGCGATCGCAACGGATTTGTCTTGGGTGAAGGTTCAGGAATATTAATTCTAGAAGAACTGCAACACGCCATCAGTCGCGGCGCTCACATTTATGCCGAAATGATCGGCTATGGCATGACCTGTGACGCTTACCACATCACCTCCCCTGTACCAGGTGGACTGGGAGCCGCTAGAGCGATCGAACTGGCGCTCAAAGATGCCAGAATAACTCCTGAACAAATCAGCTACATTAATGCTCACGGCACTAGCACCCCAGCTAATGATTCAACTGAAACCTCAGCAATCAAAAAAGCTTTGGGAGAACACGCCAATAAAGTAGCAATTAGCTCCACCAAATCGATGACAGGTCATTTATTAGGCGGTTCTGGAGGTATTGAAGCAGTGGCAACAGTACTGGCGATCGCTAATGACCAAATCCCACCGACAATCAATCTGGAAAATCCCGATCCAGAGTGTGACTTAGATTACGTGCCTAAATTTAGCCGCGCTCAAAAAGTCGAGGTGGCAATATCCAATTCTTTTGGATTTGGCGGTCATAATGTCACACTGGCCTTTAAGAAATACGTCTAAAGAAGGCAGGAGACAGGAGAGCAGGGAGCAGGGAGCAGGGAGCAGGGAGCAGGGAGCATGGGGAGATGAGAGAGTGAGGGACAAGAATTAATAACCAATGCCCAATGCCCAATGCCCAATCCCCAATCCCCAAAGTATCAGAAATATCATTCCGATATAATCTAAGCGTTCAGGATGACCCAATTATCAGCTTGATTTATCACCAGAAACTCAGGAGATCCCGCTTGTTTATCGACAAGCGGGAATGGGATGATGAGGAGACTGTGGGAAATCGAAAATAACCCCAGCAAAAGAAGCTACCAAGAGTGCCAACCCGTCGTTAAAAACAAGAGATTATGACTGTTGCAACCCAATCCCTCAAAGAAGTTTCCCTTGAAGAACTTTGTATTAACTCGATCCGCTTCTTGGCTGTTGATGCCGTAGAAAAGGCCAAATCGGGACACCCTGGACTGCCGATGGGCGCGGCTCCGATGGCTTTTGTACTTTGGGATCGCTTTTTGAAGTTTAATCCCAAAAATCCCAAATGGTTTAACCGCGATCGCTTTGTCTTATCTGCCGGTCATGGCTCGATGTTGCAGTACGCCCTGCTCTACTTAACAGGCTACGACAGCGTAACCATTGAAGATATCAAGCAATTTCGTCAGTGGGAATCCAAAACCCCCGGACACCCCGAAAACTTCATGACCCCAGGCGTGGAAGTCACCACTGGGCCACTTGGTCAAGGAATTGCCAATGGAGTCGGTTTAGCGATCGCCGAAGCGCACCTTGCCGCTAAATTCAACAAACCCGATACCAAGATTGTTGACCATTACACCTACGTAATTGTGGGTGACGGTTGCAACATGGAAGGAATTTCCGGTGAAGCTTGTTCTTTCGCAGGACACTTAGGGTTAGGCAAACTGATCACTTTGTACGACGACAACCACATCTCTATCGACGGTTCCACAGATGTGGCATTCACCGAAGATGTTTCTAAGCGCTTTGAAGCTTACGGTTGGCACGTCCAACACGTCGAAGATGGTAACACGGATTTAGAAGCGATCGCCAAGGCAATTGAAGCAGCCAAAGCAGTCACCGATAAGCCTTCTTTCATCAAAGTAACAACCATTATTGGTTATGGTTCCCCTAATAAGCAAAACACCGCAGGTGTTCACGGTGCGGCTCTGGGTGCAGACGAAATTGCCTTGACTCGTAAACAACTAAATTGGGAACACGAGCCTTTCGTAATACCCCAAGACGCTCTCAATCACACCCTGAAAGCAGTTGAGCGCGGCGCAGCTTACGAAGGCGACTGGAACAAAATATTTGCCGACTACAAAGCTAAGTATGCCCAAGAAGCGGCTGAGTTTGAACGCTACATTAGCGGCAAACTACCCGACGGTTGGGATAAGGCATTACCCATCCCTGAAGATAAAGCACTACCTACCCGCAAACATTCAGAAACTAGCCTTAACAAACTGGCGGCGGTTTTACCGGAATTAATTGGTGGTTCGGCTGATTTAACCCACTCCAACCTGACCGAAATCAAGGGCAAAGGCGACTTCCAAAAAGGGCAATACCAAAACCCCAACATCCACTTTGGGGTGCGGGAACACGCTATGGGTGCAATCTGTAATGGCATAGCGCTACACGCTTCAGGATTAATTCCCTACGGTGCTACCTTCTTGATCTTCACAGATTATATGCGTGCTGCTATCCGCTTATCTGCCCTTTCCCAAGCTGGCGTGATTTGGGTGATGACTCACGATTCCATTGGACAAGGTGAAGATGGTCCCACACACCAACCCATTGAAACTCTCGCTTCCTTGCGAGCCATTCCTAATTTAACGGTGTTTCGTCCCGCAGACGGCAACGAAACCTCTGGCGCTTATAAAATAGCGATCGAAAGGGCGAAGCAAAACGCTCCTAGCTTGTTGGCGTTTACCCGTCAAAACGTCCCCAATTTGGCAGGTACATCGGTTGAGGGTGTGGCGAAGGGTGGATACACCGTGGTTGATAGCCAAGGTACACCTGAGATCATCTTGATTGGTACTGGTTCAGAATTGAGCCTCTGCGTCACCGCAGCCGAGAAACTCACGGCTGAAGGCAAGAAAGTTCGTGTTGTCTCGCTACCCGCGTGGGATCTTTTTGAAGCACAGGATGCGGCTTATAAAGAGTCTGTTCTGCCGAAAGCTGTCACCAAGCGTTTGTCTGTAGAAGCTGCTAGTAGTTTCGGTTGGCACAAGTACGTAGGTACTGAAGGCGATTGCGTTAGTATTGATCGCTTTGGTGCTTCGGCTCCAGGTGGTGTTTGTTTAGAGAAATTTGGCTTTAGCGTTGATAATGTATTAGCTAAAGCTAAACAATTGTTAGGTTAATAGCAACAAAATATTCTCAAAATTCTGTGGGGTGGGCATCTTGTCCACCTTTTTTTTACGCAGACGGGCGCTGAGGGAAGCGCAGAGTAGAATCGTTTATAATTGGGCTAATTAGTTGATAAATGAGAGAGGAAGTTATGCAAGAAGTTTCTAGCTATCATCAAGAACTTACTAACCGGATATCGCCAATTGTAGACAACCTATTTAAACGCAATAGCTTGTACTTGGTGAAATTAAAAAAATGGGAAATGATTGAAATGCTGGTAGACCTGTTTGGTAAATTTTCACCAGAAGAAATGCGAGCAATTAAAGATGATGATTTAACACGCAGAATTGATAGTATCTTAGTTTTAGAAGCTGTTTCTGGCACCTTAAATGATTTGACGCCAGAGCAAATAAAAATGTACGATGAAGCAGTAAAGAGAAAATAGACAAAGTGACTTATTTACTTGATACAAACATTGTCAGCTATATTCTCAAAAAGAACGTCAATGTAGATAAGAAGTTCCGAGAAGCACGCTGTCTCCAAAAAGACATATTTATTAGCTGCATCACTTATTATGAGGTCAAACGGGGGCTTTTAGCTATCAATGCTATAAGGCAGTTAGCTGGCTTTAGTTTGTTCTGCCGTAGATATCAAATTTTGTTTTTAGATGATATTGCAATTCTTGAAAAAACCTGCGAAATTCATGTGGATTTAAAACGCAGAGGTCAAACTATTCAAGAGCAAGATATATTTATAGCAGCAACTGCGATCGCACGCGGTTTAATTCTGGTTTCTAACGATTCTGATTTGCTGCGAGTGGAGGGGATTAATTTAGAGAATTGGGCAACAATAGAATCTTGAGTTGGCAGTTGTGTGGAGAAAGCGATCAGTCTGAGAAATGCAAGATTAATAAGGAGTTTCTTAATTATCTAATCGAATAGTAGATAAATTAACGTTTTTTAGTAAATATGTAACGAACTCTTTATGTTCTATACTTTTGCAGAAATTGACCCAGAAATTAAATTCCTGAGCTAAGTATCAAAAAGTTGCAACTGGTGGTCTAGGCGGCTAAACGAAGAATTTGATCTAGCTCACGTGAGCGTGGCGTCAAGTCCCCTTCAGGAGCGG
>NZ_JBGTFY010000084.1:0-19367 GCF_041747015.1 Nostoc sp. | reverse complement strand
CCGCTCCTGAAGGGGACTTGACGCCACGCTCACGTGAGCTAGATCAAATTCTTCGTTTAGCCGCCTAGACCACCAGTTGCAACTTTTTGATACTTAGCTCAGGAATTTAATTTCTGGGTCAATTTCTGCAAAAGTATAGCTGCAAGCATAGTTTGCTCAAAACACGAAACGTCGAGGTGACAATTTTGTGATTGGTTAATCGGAATTAGCGCTCTCTTATCACCAAGCGCTACGGATTGCGGGGTGCTATTTTTAGCACCCCGCATCTCTTTTGCGAAGATGCAAGTCGTTTCTTTAGAAAAAGCCAGGTTTATCCTAATAGGTAGATACCAGGAACATGACAAATATTTATATTAAGTTTATAATTTGTTAACTGCAAGAAGATTATCTACCTCTGCGTCAGAAGTAGAGCGGTGAGAGTTTTGGAGTTTTGTGGCAAAACAGTAGTTTTCGAGCCAGAAAATTACTGTTAGACAGCTTATTCCTTCTCGCCGTTTTCCGTTGATGATGTCTCTCACAATTACTTGATAAAACACGGCTGTTTAAGCCCAAAAGCTCCCCAATAGGAGAAAAATAAATGATTTTGGACACAAATAAGCCGCAGAAACAGGTGAAAATGACAGATCCCGTAGCCGCTAAAAAGCTAATTAACATCGAGTTAGACTCAGTTGTAAAGACTGAGGTGGCTACCGCAGATTTGAAGAGTAGACTTCTTGCAAAAAGCACTTGTGCAAAAGGTGAAGAAGGAAATTATTCCCTTTCTTCCACCTCTGTGAGAAGTTTATTAATTCCCTGTTTGGTAGGCATAGGACTGCTGATGGCAAGTTGCGGATCACTACCCAAAGAATCAGCAGATGCACAATCTCAAAATGCTGGTAGTGGGCAACGCGGTGGTGCTGCAACACCTGTAGATGTAGCGATCGCTCGAACTGACTTGCTGCAAAAACAACCAGAATATACAGGTAATACAACACCTTTTCGGATTGTATCACTGCGATCGCAAGTAGAAGCCCGGTTGTTGGCTTTGAATTTAGATGTGGGTGATGCGGTTAAACAAGGGCAAAACGTCGGACAGTTAGATAATGTCCTGCTACTGACGGCTTTAAAGCAAGCAGAAGCAGAATTAGCAGCCTTGAAATCAGAAGTAGCGAGGGCAACGACTCAGATAAGCAATGCCCGTGCTGACGTTGAACGGGCGAGGCTAGAAGTTGTACAAGCTCAGGCAGACTCACAACGGCAACAGAATCTATTCAAAGCCGGAGCGATCGCAGAACAAACTGCCCAGCAATCACGCACCCAGGCGCAAACAGCAGCCCAGGCACTCCGGGCAGCCCAAGAGCAAGTTCGTACAGAACAGCAAGCCGTCGCTGCCGCCCAAGGTAGAGTACTTGCCCAGCAAGCATTGGTTGCCCAAACTAAAGAGCGCAGTTCTTACGCTCGGCTGACATCCCCCATCACTGGCATAGTTATAGAAAAGGTTACAGAACCCGGCAATCTTCTGCAAGCAGGTAGTGAAGTCTTGAAGATTGGCGACTTTAACCGTGTCAAAGTGGTTGTCCAAGTTTCCGAATTAGAACTGGCACAAATTCAGGTTGGACAATCTGTACAAGTTCGTTTAGATGCCTTCCCCAACGAAGCATTAGCTGGGACAGTTACGCGCATTTCTCCAGCTGCCGATGCGATCGCTCGCTTAATACCTGTAGAGGTAGTGATTCCTAACGCTCAAGCCAAAATTGGCAGTGGACTACTGGCGCGAGTCAACTTTGAAAACCAGACTCAACAGCGAGTAGTCGTACCGCAAACAGCTATCCAGAAACAAGCAAGCAGCAACAACTCCAAGAATATAGGTAAGTCATCTTCCCCGGCCAACGCAGCTAATACCGCCGGGGCAGAAAACCCTGCTGGGACGCTATTTGTGGTCAAAGAAACAGAAGGCAAAGCGAAAGTGGCAGCGCGTGCTGTGACATTAGGAAAAAGAGCCGATGGCAAAGTGGAAATTTTATCTGGTTTGCGATCGGGAGAACGCTATGTTGTTCGCAGTGGTCAACCCTTAAAAGATGGAGACGCTGTACGTTTATCGATTATTTCTGAAACAGCAGAGGTCGAGCCTAAAGGAAATTAAAAATTCTAAATCTCTTTGAGAATTTTTAATTTTGCCTTTTTAATTGGAGCAAAGCAATAGTAATGCAACAAGTAAACAAAAGTGGCGGATTTAGTATCAGTGCCATATCAATCCGTCAACACATCGGGACACTGATGCTGACGTTGGCATTGATAGTAATGGGTGTATTTTTTGTCGTCAGATTGCCAGTGGATTTACTACCATCAATTACCTATCCTCGGATTGGTGTGCGAATACAAGCACCTGGAATCTCCCCAGAGGTAGCAGTTGATGAAGTCACAAGGCCATTAGAACAAGCCTTTAGTGCTACCGAGGGCGTGATTCAAATTTTTTCTCAAACTCGTGAGGGACAGATAAATTTGGATCTGTATTTTCAGCCAGGTGGCAATATTGACCAAGCTTTAAATGATGCTACGGCTGCTTTTAACAGAGCTAGAAACACATTACCAGAAACCATCGAAGAACCACGCTTATTTAAAGTTGATCCTTCCCAGCTACCTGTTTACGAATTGGCATTAACTTCACCCTCCCTAGAAGGTGTGGATTTGCGCGTTTTTGCTGAAGAAGAACTAGCCCGCGAACTGGGTGTTGTACCCGGAGTCGCAGGGGTAGACATATCGGGCGGAGTTCTAGAAGAAGTTAGGGTAAATATTGATTTGGATCGCTTGCAAGCTGTAGGTGTAGGTTTGACCGATATCTTAGATGAACTCAGAGATCGCAACCTAGATATCTCTGGCGGTCGGCTTTTAGGGGAGAATGCTGAACCATTAACCCGTACAGTCGGGCGATTCCAAAATGCCAATGAAATCAACAATCTTTCTTTTGAAGTCTCTTCCCCCGCTACCTCGACTACCTCGACTACCTCGACTACCTCATCTCCCCCCACCTCCTCTACTCCCAACCGCCGCGTCTATTTACGCGACTTTGCCGAAGTCATTGATGGCTCAGAACAGCAACGGGTGTACGTTTTACTCAACGGGAAAGAAGCTGTAAAAGTCAGTATTCAAAAGCAGCCGGATGCTAATACCATCAACGTTGTCGAGGGTGTGAAAAAACGCTTGGAAGAACTTCGGAAGTCCGGTTTAATTCCTGAAGGGACAGTTCTGACACCAACCTTAGATGAGTCGCGGTTTATTCGTAACTCGATCTCGAATGTTACCAGTTCTGGATTGATCGGTACTGCACTAGCAGCGATCGCAGTTCTCCTATTTCTCGGTTCTCTGCGGCAAACTTTCATCATCGTCCTCGCCATCCCCCTAGCAAGCCTAGCTGCCATCATCTTGATGGGGCTATTTGGCTTATCTATCAACGTTTTTAGTTTGGGTGGTTTGGCGCTGGGTGTAGGTATTGTGGTAGATAACTCCATCGTCATGTTAGAGAACATTGCCGAGGGGGCTGGGATGACTCCCGGTAAGGATAGTAAAAGCCGCCTAAATTCCCAAGAACTAATTTCTCAAGCAGAAAAAAGTAGCCAAGAAGTAGAATCAGCTTTGATTGCTTCCACTAGTACGAACTTGGTAGCGGTGTTGCCATTTTTGCTCATTGGTGGTTTTATCGCATTACTATTCAATGAGTTAATTCTTACCATCACCTTTTCTGTAGCCGCTTCAATTTTAATTGCCGTAACCGTTGTACCGATGTTCGCCTCCCGGATGTTGGCATGGAAGTTTTCTAGCGGTTTGAGCAATTTTTGGCTGTTGCAAAAGTTTAATAACCGTTTTGATGCTGCTACAAGGGGTTATGGCAGTTTTTTAACTGGGATATTACGCTGGCGGTGGGCAACAGTAGCGATCGCTATTATCGTTTTCGGCGGCGGCAGTTTGTGGATAGCTCCCCAAATTCCCCAAGAAATTCTTCCCCGCATCAACACCGGACAAGCCAACTTAAATGCCCAGTTTCCTCCCGGTACACCTTTAGAAACCAACCAGAAAGTAATGGTTGCGGTAGATGAGATTATCCGCAAGCAGCCAGAAACGGAATATGTTTTCTCTACAATTGGTGGTTCCCTCTTTGGCAACACTACTAATGCTAATGCCCTACGAGCTTCCAGCAATATTACCTTGAAAACGGGTACTAATGTGCAAGCTTACGTAGAAAGAGTTACCAAAGAGTTAAACAAGTTAAATTTAGCAGGAATTCGACTGCGCCTTAACCCTGGTCAAGTGCGGGGTTTAATTCTCAGCAACTCTCCTGTCCGTGGTGCTGATGTTGACGTAATCCTTGAGGGAAATGACGTAAATGCTTTAGAAGAAGCTGGTCGTCAGGTGCTAAAAGCTTTAGAAGAACAAGCCACCTTAGCGAGATTTCGTCCCGATGCAGACGATCGCCAACCAGAAATTCAAATTCTTCCTGACTGGGAGAGGGTTTCAGCTTTGGGGCTAACTGCTACACAGATAGGACAAACAATTCAAACTGCGATCGAAGGAAGTATACCAACTCAGTTGCAACGCGGCAACCGTTTAGTTGATGTCCGGGTAAAGTTGAATGAAGCATCAGTACAAGTACCTTCTCAATTGGAAAGATTGCCTTTATTTGTGGATAACAATCGGCAAGTCCGCTTGAGTGATGTTGCCAAAATTGCCGAAGCTCAAGCGCCTGGAGAAGTTCAGCGAATTAACCAGCGTCAGGTTTTATTAATTGCTGGCAACTTGACCGAGGGAGCTAGCCTCAGTGGTGCCCTAGAACAGGTGAGTACGGTACTAGATAGTATAGATTTACCTGAAGGGATTACCATTTTACCCAGTGCAGCAGCTGAATCTAATCAGCAGTTGCAAAGTTCATTGCAACTTTTAGGTGGATTAGCTGCCTTTCTAGTCTTTGTAGTGATGGCGGTGCAATACAATTCCCTCATTGACCCGCTAGTAATTATGTTTACAATTCCCTTAGCGTTAGCTGGGGGGATTTTCGGGCTTTACATCACCAAAACTGCAATTGGGGCGACAGTGATTGTCGGTGCAGTTTTGCTGGTGGGTATTGTGGTCAATAATGCCATTATTATGGTAGAATTGGCCAATCAAATTCTGGAACGAGAAAAAGTTGACCGGAAAACTGCCATTTTGAAAGCTGCACCTCAACGCCTACGACCAGTGTTAATGACAACTATTACCACTGTTTTAGGTATGTTTCCTCTAGCATTAGGAATTGGGGAAGGCTCAGAATTTTTGCAACCATTAGGTGTAGTAGTGTTTTCGGGTTTATCTTTGGCAACAGTGCTGACGCTGTTTATCATACCCTGTTTTTATACTCTGTTACACGATTTGATGGGTGGAAATTGGGCGAAGCCAGTGTTAATCCGCTTACGTGGATTTACGAAAAAATGGATTTGAATCCTTGATATCGAATTACCCAAAACAAAAACCTCACCCAGTCCCAATACTGTTCGGTTAAGGCAATAGACGCGATGAATCACCGTCTCTACAATAATCAGTCTTTGGTAGAGACGGCGATTTATAGCGTCTTTGTGATGATTTATCGCGTCTTTACGAGCTAGAATTTCCATCAAAAAACATTAACCGAACCGTATTGCACCCTGTCCTGACTTTAACCCCTCTCATTACCAAGGAGAGGGACAGGTTTTGCGTAGGTGCAATAATACTCCCCTCTATTCTTGTAACTGTCAAACCCTCAACCATTTCAGTACTTGCAGATACTTTCTCGCTACTTTGTGCTAAGGAATTGGTTGTATTGTTTACAGCAACTAGACCAGCACCAAAGACCGCGATCGCTGCAATAATTGTAAAATAAATTCTCTTTTTCATCAGTTCCCCTAATTCGCTTTATCCTATGCCTATACACTAAGGATCTAAATCAAATTTTTAAACACATATATTGTCCAATTTGTCAACGTATAAGGTCTAATTTAGATTTTTTATAAAGATTGCATGAAATTAGTAGTTATCGTGATAAAGAATTACAAGAATTGCTTTATAAATCAACCTATGAGTAGACATAAACTCAGTGAGCAGACATAGCATTAACCACTATTTATCTAGCAAATAGATAGCCATTTAAAAATGAGTTTTTGCTGTTTGATTTAACCTACGCGGTATAGCATTCTCTTAATCAACATGAAGAGGGCAGAAATATGACTACAATAGCAACAAAAATAGCCTTGTCTGTTCTAGGAGCAGCAGGGATTAGTTTTTTGTCTTTGACACCAGCGAGAGCCGTCATCTTTGTAGAACCCATCGTGACGGACGTAAATAAAGACATACGCGAAATGAGAGATCCAAGAACTCTTGGAGCAGATATTCTACCAGGGCAAATAATAGAATATGGTGTCCCAGACCGAGCCAACAACTTGCTAAATGGCACTGGGAATAATATCGGAAGCTTGGTATTTGACTTACAAACGCTCTTCTATAGTAATCCTGATTCTAATCCATCATTTGAGAATGAGCCGGTGCGGTGGGGAGATGTTGATGGAGATGGGAAGATTGGTTTCTCTAGTATTCCTGAACTAGAGGATATCTTTACAAACGTTACTGTCGAAGGCAGCATTATTACTTATAGTGGTGGCGTAATCCCAGACGGAACCGTGTTTTTCAATCTATTCTCTACCCAGCCTAATTTATCCCCTGGTGGTGGAATCATTGCATCAGCACCACCCCCACCAGCGGATCAAGATGGGCCGATCCAAGTGAGTGCTTATTACACCGCCATTCCTGAATCAACTAACGTTTTGGGTGTATTGGTCTTTGGTGCTTTAGGTGTAGCTTTAAAATTAAAGCGATCGCTACACTATTAACGTTTTAACTCACGATATACTGTGAGTGTTTCTTGATGGACACGGGCAACCTTAAGCCGCTCTAGGTTTTGATTTGCCCGTTGTTTCCACTCGTGCAGCATATCGGCATTACTCAGTAATTGCCCTAAAACCCCAGCCAAAGCATTACTATCTTTTACTGGCACTAAAAGACCTGCTTTTCCATTGTCCAAAGCTTCAGGAATCCCATCTACTTGAGTGCCAATGATTGCAGTTCCAGCTTCCCTAGCTTCCGAAAGTACCAGAGGGCAAGGGTCACGGTGGGAAGCTAATACAAATATGTCACAAGATTTGAGATAGCGTTGAGGTTCAGGTTGGAAGCCTTCAAAATGAATCCGTTCTTTTACAGAAGTTGCCAGTGCCTGTGCCTCAAATAGCTGTTTATCAGGGCCATTTCCTACCAAATAAAGATGCGCTTGGGGAAAATCTGAGGCAATTTGTGCAAAGGCAGCGATTAACTCAACGATTCCTTTACGCTGATACATTCCGGCTACGGTAGCGATCGCTGGGCGCTGTAATGCTAAAGGTTGATAATCTTGTATTTGTCGGGTGCGAGGACTACCCAAAGTTCCATTGCATACTACCCGCAACTTATTTTGTGGGATACCGCGCCTTCCCATGGAATCTCGCACAGCCTTACTGACGGCAATTACCCTGTCAGCTAAACCCATCAGCAAGCTAGCACGTTGAAATTCATTGTGGACTGTAGAAACTAAAGCATACTTGCGCCCTTTAAAAATGCGTGCTAATATGACTCCGGTCATCATATGGGCATGAACAATATCCGGCTGAAATTCTGCTGCGATCGCCCGATAACGCCCAGCTGCTTTAATAAGACTTATTGGTTTCCTAGTTTGGTCTAGTAAGTAGTGTTTGACGCCATAAATATTTAGTAATGCCTCGTATTCACCACCAGCAGAAATGACCGCTACCTCATGACCAGATTTTGCTTGTAAACAAGCAAGATCCACAGCCACATTCACAATACCGTTACCTATTTCTTGAACATGGTTCAAAATATGTATGATTCGCATAATGTTTGAGATATGTATAAAAGTTCAAGATAAGTAACTGAGTGTAAATCAACATATTTATTGAGATTTTCAGCGACAATTCAAAAGTAGTCAGTAGTGCGTAAAATTTACCACTTGCTACTGACTCAAAGCGCTTCCAAGCAGTTACTTAACTTAAAGACTTATTCAGTAACGGCTCGATAAATCGGGGTAAAACTCTAAAATTCTGATGTGTATACAAAAACAGCCACTTGCTTGATTGTATTAACTTTGTAAAATTACATACTTTTCTCGCTTTACAAAAACAGTAACTTACCTGATAATCAGAAAAGAAATTATAGCGGTTCTCAGTTGAGTGAGGTACAAGAACCCCTCCCCGCTCTTCGAGAGGGGGCTATGATGTACCTTATCTGATTAGGAAACGCTATAATACTAAAAAAAATTGGTTATTAAAATTAATAACTGTGTGAAAACTCTGTAACTACAAGTCTTGAGTCAATTTGATTGACCTCATAACCTGTAATTTTTTATTGTCTTTATCCTAGCTGATAAACCAAGAGGCATAATTCTATTAATTCTAGAACAGCTAGCACAAGAGGTAGGCTTAAATACACATAGTCTAATTTTTGTCAATGCGTAAGTTCTATTTTCAAAGAAGTCAGAAATCTGACCATTCCAAAAATAATGTCAAAGCAGCTTAATTCCTTGACACACTTTATTTATAAGCTATTTATATGCTCTAATTGGGCATAGGCTTTATTGCCCTATCCTCGATTTTTAATCAAGATTACTTGCATAATTGGTATTGCAATTTCACTAGAAACGCCTAAAGCTTGATATAAATCATTTAGGAAGTTTTTTTCTTCTTCAGGTATTATACCTTCAGCTAAGACTAAATCGGTCGCTACTGCAAAAGCTGCTTCGCGCAGGTCTTGGGATAGAGATTCTTTAGCTATATTAAATAAACTATTAAAACCATCTCCTCGGAGAATATCCAGGATTTTGTCAAACAGTCTATTCATCATCTCATGGGGATAACTTTTAAAAAGTTTTATCCGAGACAGCACAGAAGTAATATAATTTACTTGTTCAACAGAAAGATAACCGTCTGAGGCTGTTGCCATCAAGACGATGACAGCAAAAGCTTCCTCTGGATTGAGTGCTGTTTGAGTTTGGCTTTCTGTTCCCAATACAGCGTCGAATAGACCCATTGTAGTAGCTCCTTGGTTAGGGTCTCGATAGCAGTGCAGTTACCTGTGTGTTTGGTGGGTTCCCAGGTGAGACTGCAACGCTATGAGACTTTCATAGTTTAGTATTCCCAGAATTTCTTTATGGCGAACACTTGCACTCAATGGTTTTTGGCAAGAAGTACATTGCCATGTAGAAACTTAGGGTTCTCCTGTCTTTTCTATTGTTTCAATTACCGCCAAACCTATACCAGAAGCTCCCATTAACAGGATTGCTGACATCAAATAGGCGTTTGTCAGCATCTGTAAGGCTTGATCGAAAAAAATGTAGGTGGTCATTCCTTCACCCTTTGAATTTTGTGCTGCTAGTACTTTTTACTTCTCCACACCTTGATAGGTGAATTTCGATGAGAAAGTGCTAGCAATTGCATCTTAACAAAACTTTAGCTCTTTCAGAACACGTTCAAACTTTTTATTTCTGAAGATTTGATGAATTTGAAAAAGCATTTGTCAAAGAAATTACTTGAGTTAGGTAAGAGTATAAAGTCGTATCACCATAAATTTACGTAAATACAGTTGTTAAATTAGTAAACTCAATCAAAAATAATAATGAAAATAAATATCCACAAATCGCCTATGTTGCAGATTATATTGTCAAAGCTAAAAAAGATTTCTTGAAAAAATTTACGGAGTAAATTACTTGTTATATACATTTACTCCAGTACATATACGAAAGCTACTCAATGAGTAATTCCGAGGTTTCCCTTAATAAAAATGAAGTACCTAAAATACACAACGTTCAATCGTCGCTACAACTGATTGAGAAAGTGCGTCAAAGTCGTAGCCACCTTCCAAGCCAAAGAGAACTTTACGAGTTAGTTTTAGACAATAATCGGTGAATAAACCATAATCTTCTGATTGCAAATTGATACTTGCCAAAGGATCTGCTGCACTGGCATCATAACCAGCACTTACAATCAGTAAATCCGCATCAAAGGCGGCTAAAAACGGTACGACCTGTTTTTCAAACAACGGCTGATATACTGCAATATCACTACCGGGAGCTATGGGTAAATTTAAGACATTATTGTGAAAACCGCGTTCTGTTGCTCTCCCAGTACCGGGATAACATGGGTACTGATGTAGGGAACAGTAGGCAATTTGCGGGTGAGTTTCGACGATCGCTTGAGTACCATTACCATGATGTACATCCCAATCGAGGATGGCGACGCGGTTAACTTCGGGTTGTTCTAAGGCAAATAAAGCGGCGATCGCTGCATTAGAAAATAGGCAAAAGCCCATACCCGCATCGCTTTCAGCATGATGTCCCGGTGGACGCGCCAGCACAAAAGCCGGATTAGCGGACTCTAGTACAGCCTTAACTCCATCCAGCCAAGCACTGACTGCTAACAATGCCACATCATAACTGCGTGGGGAAATAGGCGTATCTCCATCCAAAGGGCCGCCGCCACTAGAGGCAATTTCCCAAACTTTTTTGATGTACACTGGGCTATGAGCTTTAACCAACGAAGACATTAATGATGGCTGTTCTGATGCTGGTGTGGGCGATCGCCAGGCAATTTTATCGGCAAAGGTAGCGGCTTTTAAGGCGTTAGCGATCGCAATCAAGCGTTCTGGCTTCTCTGGATGGTATTTTCCCGTTTTGTGATCTAGAAATTCGTCGGAATAGATGACTGGTAACATAGGGCGAATGAGCGTCATGATGAATTATGAATTACAAATTACATTATTTCTAGTTATCTTTAACATCTGATTTCCACCAGGTTGTAGTTCATATTCAACTTTTTCAATATCTATCCTATAACCTTTGGATGTGTAATGTTTTACTATTTTATCTATATGTTGTGAAGGTTCCCACATTAAAGTTATGAGGGGAAATATGCGGATTTCTTGAGCAATACGCAGCATCTCACCTATTGAATTTAGGTGAAAATCATAATCGAGATGGTCTGAATATAAAAATAATAAATGTGAACAAAGGGCTATGTCAAATTCTTGATTTTGAAATGCCAATTTTGGTAATTCACCGACTATGTATCTGTTGCTTTTTTTGCCAGCATCGTAATCAGATAAAAATCTTTGAATGACTTTCACGCGATTGTGTCGCAAGTCATCTGGAGATTTATGATAGCTCCATACCCAATCATTTGGTGTAGCTTTTACTTGGTCAACGATGTTATCTACGACTTCATTAAACCTTTGTAATATTTCATCACCAGAAAATTGGTACAGTGGATCAACAGAAACTACACTTTTACACTGATGTGTCATTTCAGCATTAAAACTTGCTGGCCCGTCCCCAACCCCAACGATTCTTTTATTTAAATCTGCGTTTGTTAAATTGAATATTTTGATATATTCATCCATTGACCTTCCAAAAGGAACTACTTTATCTAGAACCATTGCCATAAGTTTTTCCTCATGAATAGACTCATTACATAAGATAACTTTTAGCTTAACTTCTCCAACATTTATCTTACCCAGCTTTCTTGCTCAAGCGGTAGCACTGGTTTTAGCAGTTGTGAATAATCAATCGCTAGGTCAAATCTGGCACGTTCATAGATTCCATTCAGTAGTCTTTGCAATCAATCACAGTCTCAGATTCTCCCTGGCGCAAATGTACAGGAAAGGCAGAAATAGGATCTTTGAGTCCAAAACTGTAAAGGTCTGCATCAGGTATGCGATCGCTGCGACTAACTAAAATGTAATACTCAGTGTAAGTTGTTCGCCACATAGGTAAGTAGGTTGGCTGAAATAAACCGAACTATGTAACAAAACGTAAAAACCTCAAGACCCTTGTGCTTGCTTCATTTCGCTTCGCTCCATTCGCAATGACATAGTTATAAATTTTCTCACCCACCTACTTATTGCTTTTCCTAGTGTCAACAGGTCGATATACAGGTTCCTTGTGGGGGAGACAAAATACCCTGAAAAGTCTACAGGTTAAAGATATGGCAATTTATGGTAAAACAAAAAAAGTCTTTATTTGCAACAAGCTTTAATTAATGACAATATTACCGTAATTCTACGAAACACATCTTAAGCAGGATCTACAGCTTTGGGATGTGAGTACAAAGAAAGTTACTCATTTCTTAGCTGGACATAATGATCAGATTAATTCAGTTGCATTCAGCCCAGATGGTCAAACTCTCGCTAGTGGAAGCCAGGATGGAAGTGTTAAGCTCTGGGATGTGAAATCTGGCAAGGAACTGCTTACTGTCTCGGAGCAAAGTGATAACGGCTCTCTCAGTAAAGTCACTTCAGTTGCGTTTAGCTTAGATGGTCAAACACTTGTAAGCAGTAGCGAAGATGGAATTGTCAAAATTTGGAGATGTTAGCTTGAGAAAGTAATTTCACATATTAGTGCCTAAGTAGTTTGCGCGTTATAATATCATGTCCAGATGAACAGTTGTAATCTTAGTCCCATAAACTTAGATGAGGCGATCGCTTTCTATGAAAACCTCTTTACAGAAAAATGCTGGTTGTGGTTTCAATATTCTAAGGCTTTGGTTTTATGATGCCAATTTACTTACTTTACCAGCGTCCGCGTATAAATTACCTGACTTTGGGAATTATAAAGGAAAAGGGACAGGCTGGCATTGTCGCTGATTACAGCTAGGGCTTCTCGTAAGCTCTGTAAGTGATTGGTAACATCAACGGCAGTATCTAAGTTTTCAGAATTAGGATTAACTAAGTTATTTTGCCTTACTTGGTCATACTCAGGGGTTAATCGGACAATAATCCCTCTGTTGTCTATGCTAAAGATGCAAATCCGAATTCCATTAATACAAGTTTTAGCCAAGTCAGTACGCGTTTGTTGCAAATTGCTAACAACTTGGAGTTTTTCTTGTGCTTGCTTGAAGGTAGCTGAATAAGATTCGATGAGAGACTGAGCCGGAATGTAGTACAAGCTATCACGGTCAATCTGTTTAGCAGAGCGCAAAGCTTGCTCCCAGTAGGTCACGGCTGCTTGCCATTGGTTTTGTTGTTCATAAACTTTGGCTTGCTTGGCAGTGCTAACGGCTTGTTGGTAGGTTTTAGCAGCTAATTGTTCTTTAATCGCGCGATCGCGTGCTGCTGCTAGTTTAGGTTTATAATCTATCAACAGCTTTTGGGCTTCTTGGTATCCTGGGCTAGTTTGGGGAATGATATTCAAGGCATTAATTACCACCAGCCAAGTAGACCGTACCTTTTGCCAGTCATTCAAAGATTTAGCAGTAGCTTCGCGGTTCTCGGCTGCATTGGCTACGGCTTTTGCTGCTGTTAATTTTTTCAGCCATTTTTCCTCAGTAAATATTTGCTGATTTACAGCGTGCAAACGGACACGATAATTAAGTAATTTTCCTTGCACTAACCCATAAAGTTCACTATTAGAACTTATAGCTTCTAATGGTGCTATGGACTGTCGCCATAAATGTTGCCTA
The DNA here is from genome assembly GCF_041747015.1 of Nostoc sp. GTDB lineage: Bacteria > Cyanobacteriota > Cyanobacteriia > Cyanobacteriales > Nostocaceae > Nostoc. The sequence goes on along the minus strand of NZ_JBGTFY010000084.1, from coordinate 5,835 downwards.
GCTTGTAATTCTTCTAGGCTATATGCGGGAGTTTGAACTTTTTGTGCCGCTAAGGATGCCATCTGCAAAGCCTTGACCACCTGGTTGATTTTTTCAGCCCGTCCAGACAAACTTGCTTTTAGTTCTTCTGACACCTGATAACGGGGCGACCAACTAGGAATTGCATTCAGGGCTACGCTGGCTGCTGTAAGTTGTTGTTGTACAGCAACTAATTCTTTTTCAAACTTGGCGCGGCGCATCAGTTGCGGGGATTTTGTTTGTAATTGCTCGGCGTTTTGTATTTCTTTACACTCGAACATCACACAAGGAGGAGTTAGAAAATAAGCACCACCTAAGACTACAACTCCCGCTAAAGCTGCACCTAGCAGCATAGATTTAACTTGGTGTCTTGGCTTTGAAGTTGGCAAATTCGGCGTATTTGCAAACGGGTCAAATGGTTCCTCCTCATCAATTAATGGAGAATAGGTCAGAGATGAAGAGACGGAAGAAAAGTATTGCCCCTCTGCTTCCTCATTTCCCCATGCTGCCCATACCTTTTCTTGCTTGAGAGTTAGAAAACATTTGGCATAAGGGAGTTGTTCACCAAAAACTCTGAGGAAACATTGCACCCGTTGCTCTTTATGGGGTGCTAGAGACTGGAGTACTTCTTCAAGGACTGCAAAAATTAGCTGATGATTAACTATTATATCTGATGTGTGTTGCACTAAAACCATTAGCTCGTCTTTTTTGACAGCACACTTAACCTCGAAGACTTCAGCTGACGGGACTTCTACAAGCAATTGTTCCTGCAAAGTTTTGGCTAAAAATTGTAAGTCTTCCTGGTGGACTGCCACTTTCATAGAGCTTTCCCGCTAAACTTCTATATTGTTTTGATTATCTTTAAGGGGTTGAAACGAACTTTTTCGGTTTGTTGTATGCAAATACACAATTTAACCAACCACAGTCTCAAAATCTGAACGACCAACTTTCTAACACAAATTTCGACTTTTAACCAAAAATTAAAAGAGCAGTAATTGTTTGCCGAGCTACATTTATTTCGGAAAAAATCCTGTTTAGAGGTTTTTGACAGATATACTAGTTATCTTCTATGCTCAAAAATTTACTGAGGAGATTAATTACGTCTTGTGGCTCTGGCACAAACAGGTTAGCTATAGAAATTAATTTGCCTAATTTGCTGAATTCGATAAAATTGATTCGTGAAAAATAAGTTTTTATAGCCGCCAAAAGCTTAATTCTGCAAGAAAGGTGCTGCAAAATATTCAGACAGCCTTAATCAAAGGCTTGAAAAGTGTCAATACAAGGTGTATCAATGGATTTATTAGAATACCAAGTTAAAGAATGGTTCGGGAAAATAGGCATTCCCGTATTGCCTTCCCAACGAATTGACCATCCTACAGATTTGAAACGGTTAAAAATTGCCTTTCCAATTGTACTGAAATCTCAAGTACATGGAGCGGAACGGGCAAAAGCTGGTGGAGTCAGGTTTGCGGAAACGACTATCGATGCGATAGCAGCTGCCCAAAATATCTTTAGTTTACCAATATGGGGCGAGTTGCCGGAAGTTGTTTTAGCAGAAGCTCAGTACGATGCCAGTCAGGAATTTTATCTCGCAGTGGTTTTAGACACTGCTGTTTGCCGACCAGTACTTTTAGGTTGCAAAGAAGCAGATATCGATTGGGAATCTGCTGGAGAAAGAATGCACCATGTCGTCGTTGAACAGGAATTCTCGCCATTTTATGCCCGACGACTGGCTTTGAAAATGGGCTTACAGGGGACGCTGATGCAGTCAGTAAGCAGCGTTGTAGAGAAAATGTACCACTTATTTGTGCAGAAAGACCTGGATTTAGTCGAAATTAATCCCTTGGCAGTCAGTACTACTAGTCAAGTTATGGCTCTTAATGGTAAAGTTAGGGTCAATGAACGGGCAATCAAGCGTCATCCCGATCTCGCCGAGATGGCAGCAAAAATTCTTAGCCGTCATACCAGTACTGAAATCAACAGTATTTTGGGCAACTGGGATGGTGTAGAAATGCATGGGAAAATCGGTATTTTAGGTAATGGTACTGGTTCAGTAATGGCAACTTTGGATTTAGTCGCTAATGCTGGTGGCAAACCAGGTGTTTGTTTGAATCTACGTCATGCTTTTCGCACAGATACTACACCAACTACTTTCCGCGATCGCCTAGAGACAAGTCTGAAAATCCTGAACGCTGACAAAAGCATTCAAGTAATACTAATTAACTTTTTGGGTAGTATTCCTCAAAGTGAGGAAGTAGCTGAAGTTATAGCCAAATTTGTGCAGCAAGACAACAGCGAACTTCAATCACAGGTTGTACATTCTAATGGTCGTACAAGTCGGCGAGAATTGAATTTTTCACCCTTAGTTATCCGTCTGGCTGGTTCTGAATTTAATGCTGCTAGAAAATATTTAGCAACATTAAAAACCCACAGCGACGCGCTCATCGTGGTAGAAAATTTAGATGAGGCAGTGGCAGCAGCAGCTCGTCTTGCTAAACCAACGGCTAATAAGAAGTAGTGACTGTGATTTTGTTCCAATTGAAAATTCAAAAATTATTAATTTTACCGCCGGGCATAAATTTTTGAATTTGATGCTGAAACCCACTACAGCTTTGCTTCCTGGAACTAAATTATATACTGCATTCAAACTGAATATTCCTAGCTAGATGCGAGTTTTAAAACTTTTGGAACACTCAGCCTCAAGACTATTTTTTGTAATTTAAGTAAAAATTGAATCAATACAATACGACACTATAAACTTGTCGTTTCTATGCCCAGTAGTTCAAGGCACTGGGTTGCCAAACTTACGGTAATTTTTTATGAACCTAACGCCAGAGAGTAAAGTATTAATTCAAGGCTTTTGTGAATTTATATCAGGCACTCATGTTGCTCAAATGAAAGCTTATGGTACGAATTTGGTAGCTGGTGTTAATCCTGGATGCGGTGGGCAGGAATTGTACGAGTTGCCAGTATTTGACTTAGTAGAAGAGGTAATAGAACAATTTGGAGCAATTGACACGACGATTATCTGTGTAGATCCTTACGATGTGCTAGATGCAGCATTGGAAGCGATCGCATCTAAGATTCGCCAAATTATTATTATCACGGCTGGCGTGCCACCTTTGGATATGGTGCAATTACTTCGCAAAGCCGAAGCCTGTGAGACTTTGATAGTAGGGCCAAATAGTCCGGGGATAATTGTACCGGGAAAAATTCTCTTAGGAACTCAACCTAGCGAGTTTTATACACCTGGACCAGTAGGTATTGTCAGTCGTAGCAGCACCCTCACTTACGAAGTCGCCTACGAATTAACAAAAGCTGGTTTGGGACAGTCGATTAGTGTCAGCATTGGTAGTGATGCGATCGTTGGTTCCTCGTTTCTGCAATGGCTGCAAATTCTCGATGAAGATGAAACTACACAAGCGATCGTTTTAGTTGGTCAACCTGGTGGTGGTAGTGAAGAAGCAGCAGCACGGTACATTGCTGAGGCAATTGACAAACCAGTAATTGCCTACATAGCCGGGAAACAAGCACCACCCGGAAAAACTTGGCGTCAAACTGGGACTTTAGCAACGGTTATTGGCCGCGATCCTAATTTTGGCACAGCCCAAAGTAAATTAGCTGCTTTGAAAGAAGTACAAGTTCCCGTAGCTGAACGCCCTTCTCAAATTCCAGAATTGGTAAGAAAAGGGATTAATTGATCTACTTCCTGGCGTGTTTGTAAAGTTGTGCCGGAGATTCCTAAGTTTTTAAACCCTAAATCGAGCCTCTCGTCTAACCTATCTTCTAAAATTAGAAGGGTTGGAGAAGCTCGATTTAGGAAGTATTTATAGTTGGACTAGAAAGAAATTTTCAACTAGCCAACTAAAGAGCGATCAGCATCTCTAAGAGATTAGCCATTCACCCCTTGGTTATTCGTTAACAATTGTAAAGCCTTCATACTCACCACCACTCGCTGGTAAAGCGACTGGAGTAAGGATGTCTACGGTGACAAAGCCATTAGCGGTACCACCACTATAGCCGCCAAGAACTCTCAGTCCTGGTGCGTTGAGCTCGTCTGTGAAGTTTGAGAACCGTAATAATGTTCCGTCCTCTAGCAAAGCAAAAAGCCCATTTGGGGATTCTTGAGTAAATGCCAGTCCAGAATCTAAGTTATAAGTAGTAGGAGTGCCTCCTGTAGTTCTAATCTGAATCGGTGCAGATAACTGACCAGTAAGCAGATCGACTTTATGAAGCTGGTTCCCATCTCCATCACTGGTTCTGAAATCGCTAGCAAAAGCGCGAGTAGGACCAAGAACAAGGTTATCTACAGCTAATCCGTCGGCATATTTCGCAACAAGAACACCGTCATTTGATTCATTTGGAATACCATCACGATCACCATCTCGAAAACCATTATTAATACCATTAGTAGGTGAAAGTCCGGCTCTTTCTCGATCAGTAGGGGTGCTGTCTATAAGGTTAACCGTATCGGGAGCCACAGTGGGACTCGGATTGGGATTAGTAGAACCTCCTACACTAATTTTGTAAAGAGAGCTTCCTACTGGCTCTGCTGACCCACCAGGAACGGAGTTGGCATCATCGTTTGCTCCAAGGGCGTACAGAACTACTGGTCTGTTACCCGGTGTTCCGCGACTGAAGTCCCGTCCAAAGTCAGCACCCGTCTCAGTTCCAAAACGATTAGTTACGGTTGCCGTATTATATATACCGTTGAATTGGACGGCAGGACCAGGACTATCGATATTACCAAACCGAAGAGTTGGATCAATAGTTGGTGGTCCGAAGGAATCTGGTTCGTTAACGGCACTTACCCTTCCAGTAAGGGGGTTGGTTCCCAAACCTTCTAAGTCTGGGTTAGCAATATCCGGAACGTTAACCACTTGTACTAGCTCAGGAGTACGAGGAAGAGTAAGAGGAAAGCGGTAAACCGGGAATTGGTTACCAGTGGCTGAACTGATATCAGCATCGCCGATTGTATAGCCGTAAAGAGCCATAGTAATTTTCTCCTAATTGAAACCTGTAAACTTCTGGGTGCATTCCATATTGTGCAAAACCGCCCTCTGACTGCAAGTTGCTAGCTTACAAACAAAGCTTAATTTTTCAGGCTGAGATTTGAGATTAGTCTGAGTAATTGGCCTTTGCTTATATAGCCGCAAACTGTATTAGCTGGGCATATTTGCAAAATTGGGATGCTACTAAAACTTACTTTCGACTTTTAAAAGGCTGGGAAAACTTAACTCAAAACTGCTGCGATCGCTAGTTGAGTAACAAGATTTGAAACTCTAGTGAATCTTTCTAGAGTCAGAAAAAATGCTGATGTAGCAGACCTATCTAATTTGTGAAAAAATACTTTTGAACGAACTGTCAAGACGCCAAAAGATGCAGATAAATTCACAAATGATTTAAAATTGATGTGGAAAGTTGAAACCTTTGCAATTTGCCTTTTAAAAGTCAGCTTTAAGGTCAAAGATGACTTTTGGAAGCTTTTAGTCTGTTTTTAGTCTAAGATTACTTTATACAACTATTATTAAGAATAAATTTTCTTATTTTTAAGGTTTAAGGGGTTTTTGGTTAAGTTTTAGTATTGACTATTTAATAATAAAAAAGCACTTGTATCTATCTAAAGCTAGATACAAGTGCTTTGATCTTTCAATTATGGTTGGTAAAAGCCTTTATGTAACTGTTCACAGGGTGAATTCAGCTACGCGGAAAAATAAGTACAAAGACATGGTAGATTAGAAGGCGCGAATAAAATCAGCCCCATGAGCTACATCTATAAAATAGAAATACCGGAAGCGGATTGGGAAAAGACTCCAG
>NZ_JBGTFY010000083.1:0-5272 GCF_041747015.1 Nostoc sp. | reverse complement strand
TGTATTGAGAAATATCAGTTGGCAGACTTTTGAAACCATGCTAGCGGAGATGGGAGAGGATAGAGCCTCTCGAATCACCTATGACCAAGGTATGCTGGAAATTATAACTCCCCTGATGCCGCATGAACATTGGAATTGCTTGTTAAAACTGCTCATTTTTGTTTTGGGTGAAGAGTTGAATTTAGAGATTTTTCCTACAGGTTCAACGACTTTGAAACGGGAAGATTTGCGGTGTGGTGCGGAACCAGATAGCAGTTACTATATTCGCAATGAAGCGTTGGTGAGGAACAAATCAGAAATTAATTTGAACTGTGAACCAGCACCGGATTTAGTAGTAGAAATAGATTTAACGAGTTCTTCGCTGAATAAATTCGATATTTATGCGTCTTTGGGTGTTATGGAACTTTGGCGTTATGACGAAGGTGTGCTGTATATTTACCAACTGCAACAAGGGCAATATATAGAGTGTGATAGTTCGCCAAGTTTTGCACAATTGCCTTTAATGGAAATTGCTCGATTTTTAGAAGAAAGTCAAAGAGTCGGCGTGATGAAAATGACGCGGAATTTTCGAGAATGGGTGAAGGAACAAATTTAAGTATTTAGTAATGTATTGGCGTTGATAACAATTATATTAGTTTCAGGCATTCGCTAAATCAGATATAAGTTCCTCTTCTGTTAGATCAATCATCGCCACACCATAACGGTGTAAATTAAGTAAAAAATTTATCCTATCTATACCTGCTAATTGTGCGGCTAAACCAGAAGAAATGCGTTTCATTTCAAATAGTTTAACTGCGATCGCCATTTTTGCTTCTTGCTCAAACTGTTCTCGCGTTTGTTGTAAAGCATCTGGTAAAGTTTCTGGATAGTTAATTTTAAGTTGTGACATGATTTTTATCAGAATGATGGCTTTTAATTTTCAGTCGTCATAAAGTCCTTCGTCTTCTGGTGCGTAGCCGTTCAAAAATCCATTATGGTTATGGGTGCTTTCGAGTTATTCCATATAAATTATGTATTTTCTAGTGCCTGCTCAATATTACCTTTAAGTGCATAATAGCAAGCTTTGTTGTACCAAGCTTGGTGGTAATCTGGTTTAAATTTCAGTGCTTGGTCATAGGATGCGATCGCTTCTTCATTGCGTCCTAAATCATCTAGCGCATTGCCGCGATTGTTCCAAGCTTCGTGTTTATCTGGTTTAAATTCAATACCCATGAATGAAATTATCAAACGGCTTGTGGGGGAAGGATTTCTAAATCTTTTTCCAAGTCTCTGATAACAGATTTATGTGATGAATTTTTGCGTTTAAATTTGGACATTTTGATTTTGACAACACGGGGATTAATACGTTTTCGTCGTGGGCACTTTGGATGATATTTATAGGTAATAATTAAGTTTTATTAAATTAACCGAATAGATTAAGGTTATTGCAATCTAGACACCCTAATCTCCTCAAGCCGCTGGACAAATATATACTATAAGTGTAATATAAAAGTTATTATTAACTACAAGTACTACAAAAATTCGATGATCCGCAGATTTTTCTCAAATTTAAATAGTGTAGTGCATTGCTACCCCTGGTGGGGTTTAGGCAAAGCAATTGTGCTATTTGCCTTTGAGGGAATATATTGTTTTTTAGACGGTAAATTTGTCGATGAAAACATTTTGACAGGATTGGTGCTTTGGCTGAATCCAGACCAATCAATCCAGAGTGGGAGGTGTCGGGCGATCGCGACACCGATATAGTGGAAAAAGTATCAACTTCAACTACTTGACCCCCGATCCTGATAACCAGAGGCGGGAGTTATTTTTAAGGAGTTTTTTTAGATGCAAGTTCAACCACCAAGTCTGCAACCACATATACTACAAAATTCAGTGGTAGTGTTTTCTAAGAACTACCTACCACTAGCACGCGTCAATATCAAACGAGCAATAGTGCTGTTAATTACGGGTCAGGCAGAATCTTTAAATTTTGGCACTACAAAGCACTGGGAAGTCCGTTCTCCTAGTATCGTACTACAAGTGCCTGAACATATCCGCTTGACGGTGGGTAATCCAGAACGTCACTGGAAAGTACCTCCAGTGAATCGACGTGAGGTACTGAGACGAGATAACCACACCTGCCAATACTGCGGCAGCACCAAGCGTCTAACGCTTGACCATGTAATCCCTCGTTCAAAAGGTGGACAGCACCGTTGGGACAACGTAGTGACTGCGTGTGAAAAGTGTAACTCAACCAAGGGCGATCGCTTAGTTCATGAAGTTGGAATGGTACTTAAAACTAAGCCCAAATCCCCAATTCACCCAGCGGTTGCATTTGCAGAACAATTTTGGAATGCACAACGCCTGACTGAAACAGTGCTGAGTGCTGAGTAAAAAGTAGGAGTAGTTACTGAAGTCTAAGTAAGGAAAACGGTTGTGTTGCAAAAACTTACGCCGTGTCAGTTGCGTAGGGGAGTTGGGGGTACTTGCAACCTCAACACGGAATTGCAGCAGCTGATTAATCCCCCCCCCAATACCGTTCGGTTAAGCCCAAAAAATAAGAATATTGTAGGTTGGGTTTCGTTCCTCAACCCAACCTACAATATTCTTAACCAAACCGTATTGTGATCCCCCCCAGTCTCAACCAAGTAGAGATAACTACGGGCGGGATGACATTGCGGGTGGGCGATGTCTGCAACAAGCTGCTAAGAGCGTCTACGCATTATTCCACAAATGGAAGAGTTGAACTTAGAATTTAATAGAATGGTTGTATGGCGGTGAGTCTCCAAAAAGGGACTTGCTCAAACTTATGCAAATATTTTATAAAGAATAGGTAGAGTTCTTCCTTTGATATTTGGGAGATGTTTCTTGTTTTATAATCAAATTAAATATAATGATCCGGATGACAACACAAGACGCACGACAATACGCACCAGCAACCCAGCGCAATAGCGAACCAATTCTAGAAGTGCTTTTACAAGTGTTGCCGGAGAGTGGCACTATTTTAGAAATAGCAAGTGGTACTGGTGAACACGCAGTCTTTTTTGCGTCCAAGCTCAGGGATTGTCTGTGGCTACCAACAGATGCAAATCCGCAATCAAGAGCCAGCATTATTTCATGGACTGAACACAATGTATGTGATAACGTTTATGCACCGCTTGATCTAGATGTCAGAGAACCAGTTTGGGCAGTGGAAAATGATGCATTTGATTGGCTAAATACGCAGCCAATTGTCGCCATCGTCAACATCAATATGATTCACATTTCACCTTGGTCAGCCTGTCTGGGGTTAATGGCAGGGGCAGGTCGTATCCTAAAAGCAGGAGGTATCCTCTATTTGTATGGACCCTTCAAGCAAGGTGGAGAACATACAGCAGCGAGTAATGCAGCTTTTGACGAATATTTACGCACCGAAAACCTAGAGTGGGGTGTGCGTAACTTGGATGATGTTGTAGCAGTAGCTAGCGCCCAAAATCTCACCTTGAAACAGATTTACCAAATGCCAGCTAATAATCTTTCAGTAGTATTTCAACGTTCCGCTTAATAATTATTCGGTTATGATGCAGGTGTCGCAGCTACGCCCGTCGTAGACATTTCTTGACCGATACGTTTAAGAATTTGCAATATTTCCATGACTTACGCATTGACAATAAATACCAAATATGGATATGGTTGAAAGCCACATCTTTCGTAAGGGTTTAGCATTCCTAAACCCCTACAGCCTGGTCTATTTACGATCATAAGGATAATTAATAAAAGCCTGAAACGACCTATTTTCGTTAATTTACATCACGGTTAATTTGTCTAGTGCGTAAGTCCTAATTTCATCCACTTTCGGATTGCTATATGAATAATCAACTGTACGAACAAGATTTTAATCTTTGGCGAGAAAGCATTATTGAGCAGATTAAAGAAAATCGTTTTAACGACATAGACTGGGAGCATTTGCTTTTAGAATTAGAAGATATGGGAAAGTCAGAGAAACGGTCATTTATTAGTAATTTAACAATCTTGATTGCTCATTTACTCAAGTTAACCGTTCAATCTGATGCTCCTGAGATGATGAAAGGAAGCTGGTATAGTTCTGTCACTGAACATCGTTTCAGAATAAACAGGGATTTAGAAGAAAATCCTTCTTTTAAGAACTATATTACTGAAGTTATTTCTAAAGCCTATGCCGATGCTCGTAAACTCGCAATCAAAGAAAGTAAAAAAGCTAAATTAGGAGTGAGAAAACCAACTGACATAGAATATCCTCTCGATTGTCCTTTTCTGATAGAACAGTTATTAGATGAAGATTTTTATGGAGATGGCGATTAAGATTCGTAGATTGGGTTGAATGCACCATCTTGATTAAATCTATTGTGGTACGTTATGCGGGCTACGCCTACGCATGAGTTGCAAGGGAGTAGATTTGCATCAGCGATAATTGCTCGCAGCTACTAAACTACTCTAAAATTAGATTACCCGACCAAACAAAAATCTGAAGATGGCTAGAGAATTCAACGTCATTTATAGAACGCGACTCTGAAGGTTATTTTGTTGCCTCCGTACCTAGTCTTGCTGGATATCACACCCAAGCTAAATCTCTAGACGAAGTGATAGAGCGGATTAAAGAAGCTATTGAACTTTGTTTAGGGGTTGAACAAGAAAATGCCGAAGTATTAGAGTTTATCGGTATGTAGAGTGTTTCTGTTATAATATGAGATTATTTGATTTTTTCTTTCAATAGAACTACTACAATTACTATTGATGCTAGATAATGGGAAGGCTTTGATATTTTCTTGCCAATCTAGCCCAGACAAACAGAACTAACACTTATGCGAACTCACTATTGCGGCGAACTCCGAAAAGAACATATTGGAAAAACTGTTACCTTTTACGGATGGATAGACCGTCGCCGCGATCATGGTGGTGTGATATTTTTAGATTTACGCGATCGCTCTGGAATTGTCCAAATCGTTAGCGATCCGCAACGCACCCCAGATTCTTACGAACAAGCGAACGCCCTGCGAAATGAATATGTTGTTGAAATCACTGGGAGAGTAACGCAACGTCCCGAAGAATCGCTCAATACCCGCATCCCCACAGGCGAGGTAGAAATCTACGCTGATAAAATTGAACTCCTCAACGCGGTTTGCAAACAGTTACCTTTTCAAGTTTCCGTAGCTGACACTGAGACAGTGCGGGAAGACTTGCGGCTGAAATATCGTTATTTGGATTTGCGACGCGATCGCATGGCGCAAAATTTGCAACTGCGTCATCAAATTGTCAAAGCCATGCGTCGTTATCT
>NZ_JBGTFY010000082.1:0-57232 GCF_041747015.1 Nostoc sp. | reverse complement strand
TTTAGGAATAGCCTGTTTTGAAATTCTGCAAGGAGCAATTGAGCGAATTCTCAAAGGTGGTGGTGAACCTGTGAAAATATCGCCACCTGAATTGTGGTTATTACTAATTGTGCTGGGTGTGAATATTTTTGTGGCGTTTTATGAACGTACTGTGGGTAGGCGGGTAGGTAGCTCTATTCTCATAGCTGACGCTACACATACCATGAGTGACATTTGGGTAACAATCTCCGTAATTGGCGGCTTGATAGGAGTTTTGCTAGGTTATCAATGGATGGATTTGGTGTTAGCTTTTCCTGTCGCCTTGTTGGTATTTTGGAGTGGCTGGTCAGTTTTAAAAGAGAATTTGCCTTGGCTTGTAGATCAAATGGCGATCGCACCAGAAGCAATACACGCCATCGCTACTTCTGTTCCAGGTGTAATTAACTGCCATGCGATCGCTTCTCGCGGTGTTCTTGGTCGCCAAGTATTCATTGAAATGCATTTAATAGTAGATGCACCAGACGTAGAAACTGCTCACCACATCACCGAAGAAGTAGAAAGCCGACTAGAAGAACGCTTCCGTCCAGTGAGGATTTTAATTCACGTCGAGCCACCAGGATATAAGTCTGAACAAATTAGCTTTGAAACTGGAGCAAAGTAGTCTAAGCAATTCAAAATCACCAAAGTTCAGAACTCTGAAGAGATTGAGCTTCCCGCGTATCGCCTATTTCTGTGAATTTAATCCCCTTAGATAAGACACTAGGTCTTCCGGGCTACAATGTTCATATTGACAGTTGTGTAGTCTTCAAGCCCAGGAATTTTATTCGCAAGTCGAAACAATAGCATCAGTTTGGAAGCCCCGTATAGAGCATTTATGGTTTCGCTAACAATCACAAATCCGGCTTGATCAAAGGCTTGCAGGAAGTCGCGGCGCTTAAGTTTATTGAGTCCAAGATCATAGATCGAATGGCACTCGATTCCAGGATGGTACTTATTATAAGCTGCGACAACACGGGCATCACCAAGAATGAGATGCGCCCACGGTAGCCTGATGCGCTGTCCAATTGCGTGAAATCCATGATCGCCAAAAGGGCTGTAATAGAGTGGACTAAAACCAGTTATCACTAAGCCCCCTTCCCGTAGAACCCGTTTTATTGAGAGAAGAACTCTATCTATGCCCATAATGTGTTCAAAAGTGTCTTTAGAAATTACGATATCGACCTTGCCATCAAGGGTCGTTATATCGTCAATGTCCAAGTGATGAAACTCTATTTTGTTGGCGATATCTGGGAAGCGTTCCACTACGACACGGCGGGCAAATGCTATGCGGTTACTAATGAGGTCAAGACCAATCACCTGCTGCGCTCCTGAAATGGCTGCATCAATGGACAGTGCACCATGTCCACAGCCGATCTCAAGGACAACTTTGCCGGAGAATTCAGGCCGTCCGCCTAAGCGCCGCCAGTACTTGTCCGATTGGAGCAATTGTTCATCGAAGTATTTAATGGACGTGACTTCATCCTCTAAAGCAAACTTGTCTTCAATAAATTTATAGTCTGCAGATGGATCTGTAAAAGTTTCCTTATTCATCATTAATCGATACAAAATTCATCACAAATTCTAAAATGACAATCAAAGCTAGTTTGAATTTATACCGCACGCGGTTAATAATGCATACTGTTGGCAAATTCAAGAAACCAAGCTTTCAGACATGAGATAATCCTAATATTTCAGCTTTAAGTGGTTATAAGCTGTACATTAATCAGATGTTTTAGTTTTACAATGTTAATTGAATTAATAAAGCAAAAACTTATAATGACCGCTCCGTTTCTCGCTATAGGCGAATATTTTTCCTAAGTAGATTATTATACGATAATAATACATTACATTTAGTGAACTGAGCAACTCATAAAAGTAACGATCAGGGATGATGTATGTTATTCTGCTCGAAAAATAATACCCGAGTTAATCGGTGTTAACTTTTACAGAAGTAACCAAATTTATTATGATCGCAACTAATTCCCCTGGATCAACTGGTTTAGCTACATGAGCCTGAAAGCCAGCTTCTAGGGCGCGGATACGATACTCGTTATCACTGTATGCAGTTAAGGCGATCGCAGGGAGTTTTCCCCAAATACCAGCATTCAGTGTCCGGCTCTTACTCATCTGTCCGCCTCAGAGTGAATTCTGAGTCTAATAGCAAAAGCCGTCTAAAGACGACTGAGAAAAGATTATAGTCGGTTTTAACGGACTTTAGTTATGAACCGCAGAACTTCAGTTCTGGGCAGTTTCTCTTTAGAACGAAATAGCTCTGCACCAAATCTTTTTGAAAGTCTTGAAATCAGACAAAAAGCGCAGAGAAAAGATAAACCCTCTGCGCTTGTTTGCGTTTAGATCATTCCCACTCAATAGTTCCAGGCGGCTTAGAGGTAATGTCATAAACCACCCGATTTACCCCTTTCACTTCATTCACAATCCGGGTAGAAATTACTTCCAGCACCTCGTAAGGAACTCTCGCCCAATCCGCAGTCATGCCATCTTCACTAGTAACAATCCGCAAAACAATCGGGTAAGCGTAGGTACGTTGATCGCCCATAACGCCAACACTACGAATTGGCAGTAAGACAGCAAACGCTTGCCATACTTGGTGATACAAGCCGCGTTGGTTAATTTCTTGCCGCACAATCAAATCGGCATCGCGCAAAATGTTTAACCGCTCAGATGTGACTTCACCCAAGATGCGAATTGCCAAGCCAGGCCCAGGAAAAGGTTGCCGTTGGACGATTTCTTCTGGTAAACCAATGGAACGCCCAACTTTGCGGACTTCATCTTTAAATAGTTTCCGCAGTGGTTCCACCAATTTAAATCTTAGGTCTTTGGGCAAACCGCCAACATTATGATGACTCTTAATTTTCACCGCGACTCGCTCACCACTTTGAGGATCAACGTTGGTGTCAGCAGATTCGATCACATCTGGATAAAGAGTCCCTTGAGCCAGATAATCAAACTGACCGAGGCGTTTGGATGTTTCCTCAAAGACGCTGATAAATTCGTGTCCGATGCGGCGGCGTTTTTCTTCAGGATCTGTGATATTAGTAATCGTGGCTAAGAAGCGATCGCGGGCATTAACATACTCTACAGGAATGTGAAACTGCTCTTGAAACAGCTTGACCAATCGCTCTGGCTCATACTTTCGCATAAAGCCTTGATCGATAAAGACGCAAGTCAGTTGATCTCCAATCGCTTTAGACAGCAAGAAGGCCAAAGTAGAAGAATCCACTCCCCCAGACAGTGCCAACAGCACCCGCTTTTCGCCAACTCTGGCGCGAATTTCCCGAATTGCCTCTTCGACAAAAGCCGCTGTTGTCCAAGTGGGTTCGCAATCGCAGATGTGGTAGACAAAATTACGGATTAATGCTATGCCGCCAATGGAATGCACCACCTCTGGATGAAACTGAACGCCATAAAATTTCTTTTCGTGGTGGGCAATGGCAGCACAGGGGGTATTTTCTGTATGCGCTAGCAATTCAAACCTTGGTGGCATTTGGATAACTGAGTCTCCATGACTCATCCACATGGTAGTGCCATCTTCGACGTTAGTGAGCAAATCTGTGGGATCGTCAATATATAATGATGCTTTGCCGTATTCACCTCGCTCGGCTTTTGCCACTTCCCCACCGAGTTGGTTTACCATCAACTGCATCCCATAGCAAACACCCAAAATAGGTATTCCCAAATTCCATATTTCTGGGTCACAATAGGGAGCGTTATCACCGTAAACTGAATTCGGCCCACCAGAGAGGATAATTCCCTTAGGATTGAGTTGGCGCAGATGTGCAGAAGTTGTGCGATGGGACAAAACTTCAGAGTACACTTGAGTCTCGCGGATGCGACGGGCAATTAGCTCAGAATATTGAGAGCCGAAATCCAAAATCACAATTAATTGACGATCTAGCCGCTTCAAAGGTTCAAATGTTTGAGGCGCTTGTTCGGTTAGTAGAGTCACCGCTGTATTCATGATGCAGGGAGTTTAAATGTAAGGTAGATAGTTGCTCTGTAGTCTATAGTCATAGCCTTATCAGCTTGGTCATGCTGATAATGGTATAGAAAACCTATACAAACGCAAGCTTAATTGCGTTTGTACAATCCCTGAGTCTGAGATGGTATTAGAACGATAAATTTATCTTAGAGTGGCCACTGAAAAGATTATTTATTTGGATTGTTTACGATTATTCATCATAAATTAACATAATTTTCCCATTAACAGAGCAGCAGTTTTGCTCTTCACGATAATTTTGCGATCGCCATCAAAGAGGATAGAGCCACACATTGTTACTCTAGTGCCGCGCTCGCTATGGCTTTGGATGTATTCTTGAGAACGAACATCGATAGTTTCAGCGATCGCACTGTAAACTTGATTTACCCAATCACTATCAGTTGAAGCGTCTAGCGATCGTAAATATGTCAGTGCGGCTTCAGCTGTAGCACTATTAAATACTACTTGGATATCTGGTGATTTTAAACCAGCGATCGCACAATGTGCTGCCAAAATTTCCCGGCGGCCATCAGCCAAGTAGTGATGGGTGTGAAAAATTCCTCCTGCCAGTTTCATCAGCTTACCGTGATAGCCAAATAATAAGATTTCTTTCACACCCAGCACGTCAGCTTCTACTAACATTGGGCCGAGCCAGTTAGCAGTTTTGACCAATTGTTCAGGATTGATCCCTAGTTTACGCGCCAAATCTAGGCCATTTTCCCCAATACAGAATACTAAACTTTCAAAACGACTGGCTTTATTTTGTAACTCAGCCCGAAAGACTGCCAGCTGATCGGGTGTACTCAAAGGTTGAGAAATACCGGTTGTGCCTAAAAGGGAAAGTCCTTCAACCACACCAAAAGCAGAATTTGAAGTCCGAACAGCAAGCGATCGCCCCTCTGGTAGAATAATCGTTACCGTGATTTTTTCCCCCGGTGCTAGAATCGCTTGCAAATTCTCTTGCAACAGCCTTTGAGCAAACGCATAGATAGCCGGCTTGTCATCAGCATTCACCTGTCTGCCAATTCCTTCCCCTCCTTTGATAATTACAGCATCATCACCCTCTTCTCTCCATTCCACCAATGCCCAAATCGGTGTATCTTTAGTCAAATCAAGATTATCACCAGGGTCACTACGGGCGATCGCTAAAGCCATATTTTCAGATAGTCCTGCTACCTGTTCAATTGGGATTTCGGCGATTTGAGCGGGTTCAATCAAATCTACAGACGCAAATTTTAGGGGTTGGCGATCGCGTAACCAATGTAAAGCTGCAATAGCAGCAGCACAGGCAAATACTGGGAGTGTGTATCCAGAACGGGACATTTTGTAAATTTAAAAGTCAAAAGAATTCTTTGAAAGCGATCGCGCAGCGTCTCGTAGAGAAGACAGTGATGAATGATTTATATTGCGTACATCAATGCGAACTGAAATACTCTTAACTTGGTCGTTTTCAGAAAATACTTCAATAAGAATGTCATCTTCATCTTTCCATTGCTCAATTTCTCTATGCCAGGAAACGAGGGAAACAAAAAATTGACTAATGATCTCCCAGTACCTCAGATCGACATCTTACCTGTCCGATGCAACACGGTTGTTAGGTGTCGAGTTACTCAGGAGGTTTGTTAGCTAGCCAGCGGATCTTTGCATCTTCATCTTCCAGATGCAAGCTAGAAGTAAGCTCTTGCACGGAACTGGATTTAGAGCCAAGATAGCTTGCATAGGCTCGCCACAAGTTTTCCAGAGCAGATATACTGCTCGTCATGTCATTTCTACTAGGATCGTATTGAGGGACTTCCACCTCTGCCATGTTTTCCCACTTAATTCTTCCACGGTTCATTCCAGTTGTGCTAGATAGTATATCACCCAAAATTTCTTTTGATCTTAAAAGAGTAGTGTAGTAAATGGCTTTTTCTTTTGAATCTGTTTCTAAAATAGTATATTCATTTGATACAAATTTGCCCTCATGATAAGGAGGCACAATTCCAATTGCACCTCTTCCAACACCCATATTGGAGAATAAAATATCCCAACCTCTGACACTGTAAAGTTTGGAATATGAACAGTCATCACCCTCTTTCAAATCCCCATCTAAAATCTCCCCTCCATAATTAATTTTTAGCATCTGATATTCTTCTTCAGTTTCAACACTTACTGCCCGATTGTGAGCTTCATGCAAAACCTTCCCCAATTTTACAACAGATAAGTTTTGGCTAATCCAATAATCTTTTCGTCGTCCGTTGTCATTGAAACAGTATTTAGGATCTAATCTATCTTCAATTCCAGAGATGGGAACAACATAATCACCTGAAATACCTTGTTCAAAGTTCTTAAAATTTTCGACTATCACTTTAAGCTCCTGCTCCTTTCCAGAGTCAAGCCCTTGCTTACTAATACCCAATCTTTTCGCTATCTTTTCACCCAACCCTAGATATACAGATTTAGCCATAAAAACATCGGACTGTATTTCTTCTGGTTGCTTTAATCTCAAAATTAAAATTGAGGTTTTCACTCTCGAAGCAGATCTCTTGAAGGCATCTCCGGGCAAAGAGATGATACCTTTAATAATAAAATTATCTCTGATATAGTCACGAATGAGTTTATAGTTACTTCCAGATAAAACTGATTCATCTATAATTGCCAATACCTTGCCGTCTTCAGCGACAAGATCCTTATACCTCTCCAAGAACATGACACTACTGAGAAGAGAAGAACCTCGACTACCTGAAGTAGTAGCTAATTCATACTGATCCAAAACTGCTGCCTGATTTTGATTTTCATAAGAATACTTGACCGAAAATGGTGGATTTGAAAGTATGATATCAAATTTTTTTTCACCCAAAATATTTCTTAGTTCTCTAATTTCTCTGTCATACTCAATACTTCCTCTACCGATCTGTCCGATTGATTTATTTAAAGAATCAGCAAAGAAAATATTACTACCCCCATTTCCATGAAGGTACATATTCATACGGGCAATCCTATAAATTTGTGGATCACTTCCTGCATCGATTCCAAATATCTGCTCGTTTCTAATTTTTTCCTTAATTTTCTGTTTCTCTCTATTGGAAACTCCTACCAGGTTTTCTGCCTTGCCCAGCATATAAAGCATTGCTGCTATCAAAAAACCACCAGAGCCACTACAGGCATCTAAGACAGTATCGCACCTGTCTTTTGAAACTTTTGGATCAGCTATTTTAGCCATTAGTTGAACAATATCTCTAGGTGTGAAATATTGTCCTAACTCTTGACCGCGAACAGTTGCATCAAGGAAGGTTTCAAACATCCGACCATGTATGTCTTCTTCCATGCCATACAAGTCGATATTTTCCAGCTTTTCGACTATCTTTTCAATAGTCTTTGGGTTCAAGTTTATTTCAGCATTAGTATCAAAAAATCTCTTTTTAGTTCCTTCGGTTATCTCTCTTTCAAGTCCACGTACTAAATTTTTAAATAAAATGTCATTTACCGGATTTTCAACCTCTGTCTGTGTGGAAATCCAGTATTTAGAGAAAACAATATCTTTTATTTTTGGATATCTATCTTTTAACCTTGCACGTAATTCTTTATCATTCTGAAGTTTTACAAAAATTATCTTAATTAATTCCATGAAGGCAGCACTTGGTGTTTTCTTTTCTTCTTGCCAAATACTTTGATGAATATTTTCAAAAAGCTTTGATAGTTTATCCAGTGAAGTAGGCGCAAATTCAAAAGGGGTTTGACCAATTTCCTGTTGCTCTTCATCTGTAATTTTTGTAATATGCTCCTTGCCAATAAAGGAATTTAATTCTATATATTTTTCGCCAGATTCTTGAAAATCTTTAAATTCAAGAGTGATGATCTCACCACTCTGATCCCATCTGAATAGTTTAGTTAATATTCCATTGGTTAAAACAAAATATTTTACAGGATTAAATCCATCAAAAAGCTTATTAATTTCTAAACAGTAGGATGAACATTGAGATACCCAGTTATCTATGTTCTCATCTGGGCTTTTTGCATCAATAACAATTACTGGTAAACTATCTACTGACACAATGTAGTCTGGTTTGTAAAGAATTTTTCTTCTACCTTGCCCAACCCTAATTGAATCAATAGAAGTTTTAAGTTTTATATCTGAAGCAACATAGCCTAAAAGCTCCAGCAATGGGTTCAAAAACCAAGTTTCTACGCTTGCTTCATTGGATAAGCTGGATAGATCGCACAGAATATTCCTCATTTGGCTGCTATTGGATATTAGACGACAGTACCGAACCAATATACATTATCGTGCAGCAAAAGCAAGACACGCTTTGATATCTTCGGAAGTTAATTCAGAAAAATCCTCTAGGATTTCTGCTTCAGTCATTCCGCCCGCAAGATACTCCAAAATATCATAAACAGTGATTCGCATTCCCCGGATACAGGGTTTACCACTGCGTTTTCCAGGTTCAATCGTAATAATGTCATGGTAATTCATAAAAAAGTAGATAACCTTTCTTTGGCTCTCACAAATCACTCTTGGTCAGTCGGCTCCAACACTGTGTTAACCCGCTGACTACTGCTTCTTGCTGCTTCTAACTTTTGGCGAATCGCGGCTTGAACCTTCTCATCAAAATCGGGATCGTCTTTCATTTCCGCATTTATGACTCGTATCCCAAGGTTAGCAAAACTACTTCTTCCAATTGGGAAATTATTTCAGAACTCAGTTGTCCCAGTTTGCGAATCAAACGAGTTTTATCTAGAACACGCATCTGAAAACACAGGGCAACAGAGTCTTGGCTAAGTCCGCCATTGCCCCTGCTCAATAGTTAAGCATATAGGCAACGCAGCACGGCGTTGGTTGGTGGTGAGGGGAATGGCAATGATAGTAGTTGAGAACTGGGAAACTATGTTGTTTTGGAAGACGATGACAGGGCGAACGCCTGTTTGTTCAGAGCCTTGAGTTGGATTGAGGTCAGCTAGCCAGACTTCACCCCTTTGAAGAGGGTTAGTCATGGTTGATCTTCCTGGTGGAGCATTGCTACGTAGTCGCTCATGCCTGTTTCGGCAAGAGCGCGGTCTTTATCGGCAAACTCTGTAAACAGGTCAGCCAGTTGAGTTTGATCGAGGACAACCCGGCGACGATGCTGACCGCGAAACTTCAAAAAGGCAATAAAGTCAGCAACTTGTTGAAGTTGGTAGCGGTCAAGTTGATCCAAATCTTGCTTAAGAGTTTCAGTGCTAATTAGCATTGGAAGAAAATAACGATCAGTAGCCTTCTCTATTGTAAGGACTTTTGATCAAGTCCCGTCGTTTCACGATACCTCAAGTTCAGCCACTCTTCGGACATTGGGGATTGTCCTGCTCGTTAATTCTTTGTAAATATCAGTTAAGTTCTCCTTCAATTCGTTTTGGGTTTCTGCCTGAGTCCAATAGTCTGGATATTCCTGGAGATAGCCAAGCCACATTTCTTCATCTTGCCAGTAAATATATTTCTTGGTTGTCATAAAGTGAACAACTTATGACCTTTTCCAAGTATGCCAATCATCTTATCAAACTGGGCGATCGCTCTATGATTAAAAGCCGTTTAATTATTTAGATTAGAGATTTCATCAAATATTGTGTCAATGTAAACGCATCTACACCTAACTCGGTACGCTCTTGGGCGGCTATTATACCCGCTTGCGAATGCCACCAAGCAGCAGTTGCCACAATATTTTCTCCAGGAATCTGTTTAGTTGCTGCTTGCGCCAATAATCCACCCAGTAGCCCAGTTAATACGTCGCCGCTACCGCCGCGCGCCAAGGCGGGTGTGCTTTCAGAAACAATCCAAACGACACCTTGAGGGTTTGCGATCGCAGTTCTTGCCCCTTTTAACAGCACTACCGCCCCACTTTGTGCCGCTGCTTCTTGTACTGCTTTCACCCTGTGATGTTTGGCATCGGTGACATCGGGAAAAAGTCGCTGGAATTCGCCAGTGTGGGGTGTAAGTACGGTTACTGCTTGGCGTTTTTTTAATGTGGCGATCGCTCCCATTTGTGCCAAAATATTTAAACCATCGGCATCGAGAATTAAAGGGCGATCGCTTTCTATGACCTGTTGGACAACGGGAGTGGCATCTTGTGTTAAACCGGGGCCACAGGCGATCGCATCAAAGGAACTCAGATCAGTTTTTTCTGGTAGTTGTAGGTGGGCGATCGCTCCGGTTTCTGTCTCTGGACAACTGACAATCAGCGCTTCTGGTAAGTGTGACACCAAAAGAGATTTCAGGGATTCGGGTACGGCAATTGAAAGCATCCCCACACCACTAGCACGCGCACCCAAACCAGTTAAAATTGCCCCGCCAGCATAGCGCCGCGAACCACAAATTAGCAGTAAATGTCCTTCTTTATATTTGTGGGTAACAGGTGGACGGGGTAGGGGTAGAGTCGCAAGTGCCGTTGCTGGTGTAATACGTTTAATTCTGGGTGTATTTTTTATAACAGCTTCTACATCAGCTAAAGGAATATCAAAATCGATTAACTCAGCTTTGCCGAGATATTCCAACGCCTGATCTTGGAAGAAAGCTAGTTTCCATAAACCCAGACAAAAAGTGTGAGTGGCGCGAATGGCAGTTCCTAGTACTTCGCCAGTGTCAGTGTGTAAACCTGAAGGTAAATCAATACTATAAATTGGCACAGACAATTCATTTAGCTGATTAATTGCAGAAGCTATGGGATCAATAAGGTTTCTTTCTAAACCAAATCCAAATAACCCATCAATCAACAAATTGGAATCTGGCAGTTGCTCAATTGTTTGATAAATTGGGATGCCTAAACTCTGAGCATACTGTAGGTGCTGCGAAGTTAATTCTTTGAGCTGAGAAAAAGGAGAATATATCCAAACTTCATCCCCGCGAAAATGTAATTCACGGGCTACTGCTAAAGCATCTGCGCCATTATGACCGGGGCCTGCGAGAATCCCTACACGAGATCCCCCCGCCTGTGGCGACCCCCTTAAAAAGTGGCTGTTTGAAGCAATATTGCCCCCCTTTTTAAGGGGGGTTGGGGGGATCTCTTGAATGCGACGCGCAATTAATCCCGCTACCTTTTCCATCAAAGCAACTACAGGCATTCCCGCTGCAAAGATCCGCTCTTCAATATCACGCATTTGACCAGCGGTCACTACCACTTGCGAAATTTGTTCTTGCCTGTTTTGCATCAGTTCTGGCTCCTGCCTACTTCAATTACTTTCCGTAGTAGACTCTGGCATTAGCGTATCCTATATTTCGCAGATACTTATTCCATTCCTCGGCTTGGAATCGCTCAGAAAAAGGCCCTACTGCTACGTGTGGCCCTCGTGGTTGAGTCCTTTCAATGACTCCACCAGATCGTCCTAAGTCTTGGCTATATCGGGCTAAATTCTGCCTAACTTGGGCTGCGATCGCAGGTAACTGTTGTGGAGTGGTGGGAATGGCGACATAATATCTAGAGGCTTGCCTGGTAGGATTACTTCTATTGCCTACAAAACCTCTATTGCCTGGATTTATTTCCTGTCCGTTAGCAAAACTGATAATTCGGGCGTTATAGATACCTCGTGACTGGAGCTCACTAACCCGTTGTTGGGCGTTAGATACTCTGTTAAAAACTCCTGACTGAATTACATTCCGTCCTTGGTACTGCCGAATGTAAGCAGTGGGTTCAATTTGACGGATTTGTTGTAGCGTCTGGAAATTACTACCATCTACGTAAACTAAGTAGCGCTCAAAGTTCTGGTTATATTGACTAAATTGTGGCGATTGAGAGGGTTGAAAGTTCGGCTCAAATTGATTGTCCTGTAATGGTTGAGAGGGTTGAAAGTTCGGCTCAAATTGATTGTCCTGTAATGGTTGGGAGGGCTGAAAGTTCTGCTCAAATTGATTGTCCTGCAATGGTTGGACTGGTTGTAGCTGTGGTGGCTGTTGACCAAAGGGAACTGGTGGTAAAATTTCACCTGCTTCTTGAGCCAGTAGCAGGTTGCTGTTGTGAATTTGTGCTTGTACTGGGGTAGAGTAGGGGATCAGCGCTAACCATCCTCCCACTATTAAGGGCAACATCTGAAATGAGTTAAATTGACTTGGTATTGCACTCGACATAGTAGTTAAAAAGTAATCAAAATATTTTTAGACAATTTCCGTCAGAAACTAATTAGTTTACCGTTGTAGCAACTATATAGTGTTAACGTAAAATTAGCTTATGTGCGTGGCAAAAAATTCATCTGTAACTAATCTTAGACGAAGGTGATCGGGGAATAAACAGCGATGTCTACGACGGTGCGCCTACGCAAGATTCAATTCTTCATTAACTGAAGCGCTTTGACAGCAAGGCAATGAAAGAGTGTGTGCTACAATTGGACAACCACGCAGCTATGGTGTCGTGCTTTGGATGAAAAAAGTCGTCGTTGGTCTTTCTGGTGGTGTTGACAGTTCTACTGCCGCAGCTATCCTGCACCATCAGGGCTATGAAGTGATTGGTTTGACTCTTTGGCTAATGAAAGGCAAAGGTCAATGTTGCTCTGAAGGTATGATCGACGCGGCTGATATCTGTGAACAACTGGGCGTTCCCCATCAAGTTGTGGATATTCGGGATCTTTTTCAGACGCATATTGTCGATTACCTGGTAACTGGTTACAGTGCTGGAATCACGCCTTTACCTTGCTCCCAGTGCAATAAAACGGTGAAGTTTGGGCCAATGGTGCAATATGCTCGTGAAGAATTGGGATGCGATCGCATCGCCACTGGTCATTATGCCCGAATTAGCTATAACGAAGCAACCGGACGTTACCAATTATTAAGGGCTATTGACCGCAACAAAGACCAATCATACTTCCTCTATGATTTGTCTCAAGATTTACTGGCAGCAACTATATTTCCTTTGGGCGAACTGGAAAAAACTGACACCCGCCGCATCGCTACGGAATACGGACTAAAAACTGCCGATAAGCCAGAAAGTCAAGACTTGTGCTTAGTGGAAAGTAACGGTTCTATGCGCGCATTTTTAGATAAATATTTAGCTCCCAAAACAGGAGATATTGTAGATGTCACAGGCAAAATCTTGGGACAGCACGATGGCATCCATCACTACACCATTGGACAGCGCAAAGGCTTGGGGATTGCTGCTGCCGAACCGCTGTATGTGATTGAATTAGATGCTGTGAATAATAAGGTGATTGTAGGCGATCGCACAAAGGTAACGCAACCAGAATGCACTCTAGGCCGAGTAAACTGGGTTTCTATTGCCGAACCATCCACCCCAATTCATGCCGAAGTGCAAATTCGCTATCGTTCAACTCCTACACCAGTGACGGTGATTCCGTTGGAAAACTCCCGTGTGCGTTTGGTGTTTGATGAACCCCAAATCAGCATCACCCCCGGACAAGCTGCGGTGTGGTACGACGGTGAAAAAGTGCTAGGTGGCGGAATAATTGAACAGTTTAGTTAATCATAACTCTTACCCTGTTTTTGCATAAATTACCTAGCAACCAATGTTCCGTGCGAATTGAGGTATATTTGCTCGCAGGAGATAAAACTGAATTCGGACTCCTGAGTTGTGAATTCTTCTTATAAAATATCCAAAATGCGAGAACTTTACCCAGCAATCAAACCTTATCTGGAAGGTAGTTTACAGGTTTCCGACATTCATACCATTCATTTTGAAGAGTCAGGGAACCCCCAAGGTCTACCCATTGTTTTGCTGCATGGGGGACCTGGTGGTGGATGTCCAGCTTTTTATCGGCAATATTTCCATCCAGAAAAATGGCGGTTAGTGATGTTTGACCAGCGTGGTTGTGGTCAAAGTACACCCCATGCCGAATTGCGAGAAAACACCACTTGGGATTTAGTCAGTGATATCGAAAAACTGCGCCAACATTTAGGTATAGAAAAGTGGGCGGTCTTCGGTGGTAGTTGGGGTAGCACTTTATCGTTAGCCTACAGTCAAACCCATCCCTCTCGATGCACGGCGCTAATTCTGCGTGGGATTTTCATGCTGAGACAAAAAGAATTGCGCTGGTTTTATCAAGAGGGGGCTAGCTATATTTTTCCTGATGCTTGGGAAGAATATTTAAAACCGATTCCCATAGATGAACGTGATGATCTAATTGCAGCATATTACAAACGCTTAACTAGTCCAAATTTAGAAATTCAATTGACAGCAGCCCGTGCTTGGTCAATTTGGGAAGGTAGCACCAGTAGACTTTTCTTAGACGCAGAACTCATGCAAAAGTTTGGCGAGAGTGAATTTGCTTCAGCTTTCGCACGTATTGAATGTCATTACTTTATGAATAAAGGATTTTTGGAAACAGAAGATCAATTACTTTTAAATGTACACCGCATCCGCCATATTCCGGCTGTAATTGTTCAGGGACGCTATGATGTAGTCTGCCCAATGATATCAGCTTGGGAATTACATCGCGCTTGGCCAGAAGCCGAATTTATAGTGGTTCCTGATGCTGGACATTCAATGAGTGAACCAGGAATTCGTAGTGCTTTGATTGAGGCAACAGATAATATTTAATTCGGTTGAATATTTAGCCTGTGGAACGGGGGAGTTCGCCAAAGGAGCGGATGTAAGACCAAACCCACGACAAGGCAATCCTTACTATTTTATAAATAGAGCCATACTCACGATCAAATGAATGTAAACACGGGTCATGCTTCGCATCTAATGTTTACTTATTTTAATTAGCGATCGCAGTTGTTTTAAGTATAGCCATTTCTAACAGAAGTCTCACTTTGCTCCCAGGGCTTTACACTAATGGGTATTTCTATATCTGACTAACATATAAATGCACAAAATGTCATTAACTATTTCAGATTTTGGTAAATATATAGCGAAGATATTGGATTTAAATCTATTTCTTGATGCTCATCCTCATTAGTATTTTTAAATAATACTGTAAACGCACCAGCACCTAACCTATCTTGAGGAAACATTCGATAACAAGGCATCGTAGTTAAATGCGACTGATATTTAGCTAAATTACCAATTTCCATCGGCTGAAACTGGGGAAAACGTTCTAAAAACCATTCACAAACTTGCTCATTTTCTTCTGGTGAATATGTGCAAGTCATATAAGCAATATAGCCTTGTGATGACACAAGTTTAGCAGAGTTAGCTATAATGCGCTTTTGCCGATTTGCACTCTTATTAATAGCAGTTGGGTGAAAACAGCCGGGTGCTTTTTCGCCTTTAGCAAGTAAAGATTGTCCAGTACAAGGAGCATCTACTATCACTAGATTGCTAGAAGATGGTGACATTTGGGCAAATATACTCGAATCTCTATTAACCACTGCACTAGGGTTAATCTGGCAACGTTTCAGATTAGAAATTAGCATTCCTAGACGTTTGCCAATTACTTCATTACTGATGAGTAAGTCAGGTTGTAAAGCTTTCCAAGCGAAAATACTTTTACCTCCGGGTGCGGCACACATATCAAAAGCTAAACGCACTGACTGAGGAATAGCTAACAAAATGGTAGCCGCAAACACCGAAGAGAAATCTAAACAATAAAAATATCCTTTTTCATGCAATGGATGCTGACCGGGTTTTTCTCCCAGGGATAAACGGTCTATAAATTGTGGTTGCCAATGAGTTGGTGTTTCCACTGCAAAAGGCGAAATCTCTGGCTTTTCTTGACACCAAAGAATACTGGGTGAGAAAGGCTCAGGTTTCAATAAAGCCTGGATAAATTTTTCTTGGTCATCTAGATTAGTAAATAAACGCCGCGAGACTTTAAGTAATAAATTAGAAGGTTTTTCCATCTGAATATATAAATAATGTAAATTTTAAATCATCTGTAACCTAACTTTCTTCATTACGTTAGCGAGTCATCGAGCGTCATTACGAATTAATCGGTTGTATTCGAATACAAATCAAATTGTTACACAAGAACAGTGTAATTAAGGCTTTTGGCTTCATACTCAAAATATAATGACCGCCATTGCGATCGCAATAGCCAAGCTACCCCATTGCACCGGAGAAAGTCATGTTCTTAGATGATTTTCAGCAAAAATTACGCAAAGAAGCACAATTATGGATAGATGAAGGATTCATTAGTTCTTCGCAGTATCAGCAAATAGCAGAACGTTACCAATTTAAAAACCTGGAAGCTGCTGCACGCGATCGCAATAAAGCGATCGCAATAGGTGTAGGGGGTATACTTTTATGCTTAGGCATAATTACTTTTATCGCCGGAAACTGGCAAGGAGGCTCACGAGAAATCAAGTTTATTCTACTAATAAGTTTGTTTTTGGCGATCGCTATCACTGGTTTTTACACCTGGAGACAACCTGAAGGGAAAAAGTTACAACAAAGCAAACGCTCACTGGGAGAGGGATTGCTAATTTTAAGCGCTTTTATTTTAGGTGCAAATTTACTGCTCATGGCTCAGATGTTCAACATTGCCGGTTCAATTTCCCAACTTTTTCTCGCCTGGGGGTTGGGTGTTGTGGTGATGGCGTACAGTCTGTCATTCAATTCTTTAGGAATTCTGTCAATTGTCCTTGTTGAAATCGGCTACTGGACGGGACTAGAAGACTTATGGTACTCTTCAGGTGAGTTAACTTGGTCACGACTGGTAGTGCAGCATATGCCTTTGTTGGCATGGCTGCTGTTTGTACCCTTAGCCTACATCTGTCGATCGCGTTGGATTTTTGTTCTAGCAGCGTTTCTCTTTGCTAGTTCCCTACAAGCCAATCTCAATCCCCTGCCACTGCCGAATTATGCTGATATAGCTCCTTGGGTGGCATCTTTTGCTTTTGCGCTCCCACCTGCTTTATTCTGGAGTTATGATGACCTGCTCTTCCCAACCATAAATTACAGATTGTTTCAATCTCTTGCCCGTAATTTAGCATTGGTGAGCTTTGGCATCGTTTTTTATGTCCTGTCTTTTCGTTGGGTCTGGGAATCTCCAGATTATGATTATAATCAGCCAACGACTTTGATAAACTTGTTTGAGTCTCTGCCAATCATCGATTTAGGAATTCTCAGCGGCTTGGCGGTATTGCAATGGTTGTTTCTACTGCGTCAAAGAAATAATCCTCCGCGCCGCGAAGTGATTTTCACGACTGCTGTCATTAGTACCTTTCTTGTCTTCATTACCTTAGTACCTTTTTGGCATCAAACTATCAGCCGGATTGATGAACTTGGTATTTTTATTTTCAATGTACTTCTAGCAACATTAGCCTGGGGACTAATTCAAGAAGGATTGAAATTAAGCAACAGAAGTTCCTTTTGGGGCGGTATGCTGTTAATAACACTGCAAATTGTCAGCCGGGTGCAAGAGTATGACACAGACTTACTTTTTAAGTCATTGGTCTTTGTCTTGTGCGGTTCTGCTTTAATTAGCGCTGGACTTTGGTTTGAACGCCGTGTACCTGGTGCTTTTGGCTCTGCAAGTAAGAAGTAGTGCAAAATCAGGAGCGGAGCCGGAGACGCTCCGCCTCCGGTCAGAATTCAGGAATCAGAATTCAGGAGTCAGAATTCAGATTTGAATTAAAGAAAAAATCTAAAATTCAGAATTCAGAATTTTGATAACTACTTCTAAAATTTACTCATCATCAAAGTCTCTGTGCGTCAAAGTTTTTAAAGTTTCTCTGCGTCAGTCCTAATCTCGTTACTTTTAACCTCCTCAAACCTCTGCTTTTTAGGACTACGTGTCATGACTAATAACTCTTCTGAATCTAAAAATAAACCCTTGTCTCCCGAAGCCGAATTCTCTAATAAGGTGACTTTTCGGGATTACTTGATTGCCACTGAACAAAAATCGAATAAGCCCTTACCTTTATGGCGGTTACTGGTACCCTTGGCAATGCAAACTGGGCTAATTATGGCAGTACCAGCCCAAGCGCTTTACACAGACATGACGGGCAAAACGGTGATTTTGCAAACCGTACCTGTAAACCCTAACGATGTGCTGGAAGGTAATACTCTAGCGTTAGATTACAATATATCCCGTACCGCAAATTTGAGCAGACTAGCTGGTTGGCAAACCATAGTTAGCAAAGGTCGTGGAAGTGGCAGACGATTACCTGAAGGAACCAACGTGTACGTAATCTTACAAGAGCAACTATCATCAGGCCGCGGTGTTCCTAGAGCTTGGAGACCTTTGCGAGTCAGTAGCGATCGCCCCACAACTCTTAGAGCCAATCAGGTAGCTTTAAAAGGTGTTTATCAGGATGGTTCCATCAACTACGGTTTAGAAACATATTATATCCCAGAAAATCAACGGCAGCAGATTAAGAACGACTTGCAAGCCCAACGCGCCAGGAGAGGACAATTACCACCCATAGTAGTCAAGGTAAAAGTTGATCCACAGGGTAAGGCAGTGCCAGTTAGTATGTGGATACGCGATCGCAACTATCGCTTTTAAGCTGTTAGGCAAATAAACATTGCATATTTACTCGCAAGGTTTGTCCTTTGTCATTAGTCTTGTGTAAATACAAATGACAAAGGACAAATCACAGCCTTAACGACAGAAAAAATGTCCAATTTAGACACACGTAAGCTTAATCTTCGTGCCGTAACTGCCATACTGCACTGCAAGCAGCCACAGCCCCAGCTAACAATCCGGTACTCATACCTTGGATAGTTTTTTGGATTGGGTCTTGGGTTAGACACTCACTTGTAACTTTGCTATCTTGCAAGCAGAGACTACTTTCTGCCCAACTGGCAGTACCTCCTAAAATTACACCAGTTATACTACAGGAAACAACTAGCATCAGAAGACGTTGATTTTTTTTTATAACCATAGATAGATGCGTCAAAGATTAAAATAGTAGTTGACTCTCAACTACTTTACACATTTAGACAGCTAATGTCATCTCTGAAGCTTTTGATACTATAACTGTTTTCAATTGTGTACAATGCACTCATCCGCAGGGGCATAGCAATCTGATGCTGGATGCTCCTCACTTCAGCGCTGCTTGCTACTCTACAATGGTTGATAAAGTTCTGGAACATCATCTCCATTGGAGGTAGTAATTTTTTTATATGGGTAACTAACTATTCCCAAATACAGAAATGGTGGGAAATAATAAGTGCTTATCTCATAATTAGTGTTCGCTCTCAAGTTTTGAATAATCATCTAGAACAAGACGTAAACCAACAGAAAGACCTGGTTGTTGCAAGATTTTAATAGTATGATTGGTATGACTTGGGTTCAGGCTGGAAGAATATCCTCAACAATTTACGCCTAATCATTCAGTAGTAGAAATTTTAAGGAAATTCTCAGCTTAAATTAATTTAATTACTAGCAAATACATTTAGATTACTAGTATGGAAAGATTTGCAGAGTTAAGACGGTGAGAAAATAAAAATCTTTAGCAATCTTTTCATTGTAGGTATGTAATCAAGGTAAGTTCAAATCAGCTATAACTAAAGATGTAGCGGTTGACAACAATTTTATATTTAGCAGTTTGATTTTATTAATAAAGCTTTATTCAACACCTAAAACACAACCAGAACGTGAAGCAAAT
Organism: Nostoc sp.; assembly: GCF_041747015.1. Lineage (GTDB taxonomy): Bacteria > Cyanobacteriota > Cyanobacteriia > Cyanobacteriales > Nostocaceae > Nostoc. The sequence goes on along the minus strand of NZ_JBGTFY010000082.1, from coordinate 37,766 downwards.
CACAAAAGTTTGGATAAATATAGACCCATTCTCCTTACAGTCACGCCTCACGGTTGGTATTGCTGGGTTTTCAGCTTTAGTATTAGGTAGCCTCGCTACATGGACTAGTTGGAAAATGCAACAAATTTTAGTTGATAGTCATAAGTATAATATAGAACAAATTGCCAAGCGCTTGCCGCAAGATGTGCAAATTTATAGTGAAATGATGCAACCTGAAACTGGGTTGCAAAAGGCTATTAATAATTTAGCAAATACCAATACATTATTATGGCTAAAAAGTCCTGATAATAAAATTTTAGTAAAATCTGCCACTTTTGATTTATTATCTGATACTACGGTAGCTGAGTTAATATCTCTGACTAAGATGCCGATTGAATCACATATTTATAAAATTAACCAAAGCTACTTTGTTTTATCTGCTAGTTCTGTGCAAGTGCAGGGTAAGCTACTGGGTGAGTTATTTGTAGTAAAGGATATCACCCGTGAACAAAAAATGTTTATGGCAATGGTACAGAGTTTAAGTATTACTAGTGTTTTGGCAATTATTATTTTAACAGTTGCGATCGCACTTTATATTAAGCGTTCTCTGCAACCTCTACGGCAGCTAAATCAAATGACTTCTGTGATTTCTGCTGAAGATTTAGGACAAGCGCAGCTATATCTTGATAATGCACCTAGCGAAGTTAAAGAATTAGCTCAAACTTTGACCATGCTATTATCGCGCCTCTCGCAATCTTGGGAGCAAGAACGACAATTTGTGAGTAATGTTTCTCACGAATTACGCACACCTCTAACGATTGTACATGGTTACTTGCAAAGTGTGTTGCGAAGGCAGAATAATTTAACCCAAACCCAACAAGAAGCTTTAGAAACTGCTGCATCGGAAGCTGAACGTACCATCCGCCTGCTACAAGATTTACTTGATTTAGCACGAGCAGATAGTGGTTACTTATATTTTCAGATGAAATCTTATGTGCTGAATGACTTGATTGAAGAAGTCGTAATGATGGCAGAAAAGTATAGCGATCGCATAATTACCATCGAATCAAAAGTTTACCCAATTGAGGTAAAAGTAGACTACAGTCGCCTCAAGCAAGTATTGTTAAATTTGATTGATAATGCTGTTAAGTATTCGGAAGCTAATACACCCATAATTTTTAAATTAAACCAGCTTCAAGACAAGGCAATTATTCAAGTTTGTGATAAAGGTTATGGCATTCCTTTACAACACCAAGCACGGATTTTTGAGAGATTTTACCGCGTAGATGAATCCCGCTCTCATACTACTGGGGGTTGTGGTTTAGGTTTATCAATCGTCAAGACACTTGTAGAGGGTATGGGGGGTAGTGTAAGCGTGCAATCAAAGTTAGAGGAAGGAAGTATGTTTACAATCACCTTACCCACATATAGCAGTCCTATGTGATTTGTGAAAATAGACTGGTGATACTTTACAGGCGTAGTGAGTATTAAAGCAGATAAACTATCGAAAACTAAACCTTTCATGATGAAATACTCATTTTTATGTGAATCAAAAACCTGTAATTAATAGACTCGTACATGACTATAAGAATAAGCTGACTCATAAATTAAAGTCTTCTGAGATTTCAAAACTAATATTCTTATAAAACTTTTACTAGTTAAGATAAAAGAGAAAATCTTTGTATATTAGGATTATAGCTCAATACGCTTGAGTTAAGGTTTTTTGGTAGTGATTTTAAACCTTTAGAGACGCGAAATTTCGCGTCTCTACCAAAGATTTCGGGCTTAACCCAAGCGTATTGGATTACAGCTTTCTAAGCAAAAGCTCTAACTCTATTCAGGTAAAACTCATTTTTCTGCCACTCGTTTATATTAGAGTTAAATTATATGCAAACAATCTTATGACAGCACATATCCTTTTGGTGGAAGATGAAGTCAAACTGGCGCGATTTGTCGAATTAGAACTTAGTAGCGAAGGATATCAAGTAAGTGTAGCCCATGATGGCATCGCTGGTTTAACCTTGGCGCGAGACTCATCACCAGATTTAGCGATTCTGGATTGGATGCTACCAGGGCTGACAGGTTTGGAAATTTGTCGCCGTTTGCGAGCAACAGGCAGTACAGTACCAGTAATTTTGTTGACAGCAAAAGATGAAGTGTGCGATCGCGTGGCAGGATTAGATGCAGGAGCTGATGATTATGTAGTTAAGCCTTTCAGCATTGAGGAACTGCTAGCTAGAATTCGCGCTCATCTCCGCCGCACGCAAGAAACAGACGAAGATTTATTGCAGTTTGAAGACTTAAGCTTAAACCGCCGCACTCGTGAAGTGTTTCGGAGTAAACGACGCATTGAGTTAACAGCAAAAGAGTTTGACTTATTAGAATATCTCCTTTCACATCCCCGTCAGGTATTTACTAGAGATCAAATTCTGGAAAAAGTTTGGGGTTACGACTTCATGGGTGATTCCAATATTATCGAAGTTTATATTCGTTATCTGCGGCTCAAGCTAGAGGAAAATAAAGAGAAACGTTTGGTTCATACAGTGCGTGGTGTAGGATATGCTTTACGAGAGTAATTATAATAACAATTAATGGGTGCAAATTACATTTTTACAACAGATATTTTGGTTGTAAAAAAATTAATTTAGTTGCCGATCACCAAATGATTTCAGACTACGTACCATTCAATAACTAGAGGAATATCAAAGCTAATGTCAACTCGCAACTTTACTCTTTTGAAGCCCTTAGTACGCAACTTGTCGATCATTTTGCTTACTGTTGTATTTGTATACGGTGGATTCCGTTTAATGCTTCCCGCTCCTGCCATAGATATTTCAACTTCTACACCCAAAGGAAAACAGACGGCGGTTTTTGGTGGAGGGTGCTACTGGGGAATGGAAGGGGTTTTTGAGCATCTCAAAGGTGTTTCTGATGTTGTTTCTGGCTTTTCGGGTGGCAGTGCAAAAACCGCAGACTACGCGCTTGTTAGTTCTGGATTTACCAATCACGCTGAATCAGTGCAAATCACTTATGATCCATCGCAGATATCATATAGTCAACTGTTGAAGATTTACTTTTTGGTGGCGCATGATCCGACACAGTTGAATCGGCAAGGTCCAGACTCCGGTAGGCAATATCGTTCGGTGATCTTTTTTGCTAACGATGAGCAGAAGCGAGTCACGCAAGATTATATTAATCAACTTAACAAAACGCACGCCTTCCAAAAGCAGATTGTGACTGAACTAGCTCCCTTGAAGAGTTTTTATCAGGCTGAGGAATATCATCAGAACTACATTGAACATTATCCGAATAATCCCTATGTGGTTGTGAATGACTTGCCGAAGTTGGTTAAGCTCCAAGCAAACTTTCCTAATATGTATAAGAATTAGGGGAATTTGTGACATTTGGCTATTACAGCGGTTCTCGGTTGAGTGAGGTACAAGAACCCCACCCCCGCAGGCGAGGAGGGGGCTATGATGTACCTCATCTGATTAGGAAACGCTATAATATCCCCCTAATCCAGTTAAAGTTAAAGATTAGCCTACACTAGGAATATTTCGGAGGACACTGACAATTTCAACAGGGTCTAACCGTTTAGTATAATCTGGATCAACAAAAGCATAGACAATCCCGCCATCTTGATCAGCTACAAATGTCGCTGGAATTGGCAGTTGAAAAGACTCATCTCCATTATATCGTGGTAATGCACATCCTCGTTCTAGAAATGTAGGTCTTAGAGACTCTGGAATTTGAAACACAATCCCAAATTGAAGGGCAATATGATTTTTGCGATCGCTCAATACTTCATAGGTTAGTTGATGTTTTTCAACAGTTGATATAGATTGTAGAGAAAAACTGTTGCAGTGAAGTTACTGAAAAGTCATAAAATCTATTTTTGAGAAAACTAGACCATTGGATTGACAAGGCTGTAGGAATTATTGTAGATTCCCAGGGCTGACTACCACCTGCAATTCCTGGTATATGCACCTTAAACTATACGTTCAATTAGGCGATCGCCATTGTCAAAGTACTTTAGCAAAAAGAATTAAAAAAGGGCAAAGGTAAAAAGAAAATTTCATTTCTTTACCTTTGCCCTTTTCCCAATTTCTGCAAGAAATTTAATGCTTTTTTATGGAAGACTAAATCAAACTTTTGCTAGGGCAATTGCAACTTAAATGTTATCAAATAGCTCCTCTGGTTTTAGCAAAATATTAATCGTCAAGTCGATTTAAGATTACTTGACTTCACTAGGTTCAAATTTAGTCACCTTACCTTTCTTAATCGCAACAATTACGTCGTAATGCGAACAGTAAGAGAATGTGATATTATTGGCTTTGTTGTAAAGGTTAACTACGTGACCTGCACCACCTACCTGGATACCAATTGGCTCCAAATCACCAAAAAAGAAACGACGCAGTTGATCACCACTACCAATTTTACCCTTACTCTTAGTAAGCAAGTCTACTTTCTGTGCTACAGACATTTCTTCGGCTGCTGATGCCTGTACTAATGATGGATTGATTAGCTTTAATGGTGCATCCCAAACCGTTAAAGAACCAACCAAGACAATACCTGTAAGTAGGGGGGCGAGTTTCATTTGTGACTCCTGTTCTTTTTTTTATCCTGAACATCCAAATTATCTCAGATGGCAGTGAGAGTTTATTTAAACTAAGCCACTATTTTCATGAATTTATCCCTTGAGAAAATTTAGTTGATTCTCAGCACTTTCTCAGGCATTCATAGTTCCTCAAAGTCACAACATAATTTAAGTGTTCTCTCAGCAAAACTTCATTGAGCTCAGAATGAAGGCAACTTAGTATAATAAGCAATGCTTTCATTGCAGTGATGTTATTGTGACTAGACCCAGAAGACCACATCGCCTAATCCATAGAATTTCAGGACAAACATATCTCTGGCTAGCAATGCTAATTTTTGCAGCATCTAGCGCAATTACCCGTAAGCTAACAGAAATTGGTGCTCAACATTTCATGGATGAGCGCAATCCGATTTCTTTGTGTAATGTTTTATTCGTGGGAAACCTTTGTGCCTTGATACTTCTGATCCTAATCTATGGGCGAGAGTGGAACAAAGCTACCTTGGAGCAGATATCAAGGAAAAATTGGGTCAGTCTAACAGCAGTAGCTATTTTATCGGGAGCCTTAGCTCCTGGCTTAATTTTCCAGGCACTTGCACTTACAGGGGTGAACAATGTCATCTTGGTTGGACGCTTGGAACCGCCTCTAACTCTGGCTTTATCAGTCTGGTTATTAAAAGATCGGGTAAATATTTGGGAATTTATCGGTGCGATCGCAGCTTTTATTGGTGTTATCCTAACTATCATCCTTCAGCCCCCAGAAGAAGCGATGATGAACATGGGAGGTTTCGGGTTAGGCATAGGAGAAATTTTGGCAGCAACCGGATCTGTCGCCATAGCCGCTTCTACGATTATTGGCAAGAAATACCTCTCGCAAATTCCCCTGGGAATCTATAGTATCTTTCGTACTGCACTAGGAACCGTAATCTTTTTCTTCAGTGCTTTAGTCCTCTATGGCAGCGATCATTTCGCTGATGCACTCTCACCATTTTTGTGGCAGTGGATGTTTCTCTATGGTGGGTTGATTGTGGTAGTAGGTCAGTCTTTTTGGATTAAAGGCTTGAAAACTTCTACTGTATCTATGGCTTCCTTAGTTGGCTCATTTAGCCCAATTGCGGGCATCCTAGCAGCCTATTTAATTTTGGGTGAAGCCCCTACCTTACCTCAATATATTGGCGGTAGCTTGATTTTAGTAGGTCTATTCTTGAGCCAATTTGGCATTTGGCGTGAGAGGAATGGCAGAGTTGCGTCTGACAAGGTGAATTCTACTCAAGCACAGCAACAGGCAGAAAATGGGATGGGATTCAAGGGGATTTGAAGGAGGTAGGAGGAAGAAAGCTTTTCCTTTGGGTTATTTCTAACTGGACAGCAGTTATTTTTGCCCTGCTGCATTAGTATGTCAAAATAAAAATACCCGATACCTCAAGGTGAGCGATCGCTCCAAAAGCAAGATTAAAGGATTGACCTGAGCAATGGCAGACCAAACCAATCACAATCAAGCGGGAGAGGTAGCTCCCAGCACTGTTGACAAACAAGCTCCCAGTGTGGCTGAAGAACACGCTCCTAGTACAGATTCACCCGAAGCCACAGACCTTCCTACTGCCAACGCGCCAGATCCCAAACCCGCAGCCGCCGCACCAGCAGAAAAACCAGCCGCCGCAGCCAAAGCCGCTAAAAAGGAAAAAGCCCCATCTGTTGAAGATAAGCCATTTGTAGAGTTTATTGAGCAAGATTACTTGCCAGCCTTACAAAAAGCGATCGCTCAACAAGGCGTGCAAGATTTACAAGTGTCTTTTGCCAAGCAGAAGGTGTCAATCACTGGCTTTGAATCCACCGAAGAATGCTGGCAAATTATCGGCAGCTGGTCGGAAATTGGTCTGCGTCAGTTTAATTTGTATTTCCCCGAAGAAGATATTCAAGGGAAAAAAGGATTTTCTTGTAATGAAGGCAAAAAACCTAGCACTCTTGAGTCATTCTTAATCGATGAACGCAAAATTACCCTCGATTTGTTGGTATTTGGCTTAGTTCAGCGCTTGGATGGTCAAAAGTGGCTAGGTAGAAATTAGTCATTGGTCATTGGTTTTTAACAAAGGACAAATGACAAATGACTAATAACAATTAAAGTTCATGGAAATGGTAGATAACGGCTCCAGTATTGGGGTCGTTATCAATTTTTACATAACCTGATTTGTACATTTCTTTAAGAGTAGCTTCCACTTCAGCGAAGCTAGCTCCCGTAAACTTCACACCTTGAGTCACAGTTAGAGTACCACCTTTGCTTTCTGCGGCTTCAATCAGTTTAATCATGAGTTGATTACCAGTTGGGTGGTGGACTTGGGATGTAACCACTGCTTGATTTAAAGGTACACCAAAGGGAGATACACCTGCTTTTAGTCTCAGTTTGTGTTCATATTCATCAACCATACCGGGGATGATCAACAGATCTACAATTTGTCCTACGTAAAACAAACCAAAAGTACACAGCCACAATAAACCCGTCCCTATTTTGCCATTGTATAAACGGTGCAGCCCTCCCACCCCGAAAAATCCGACTGCACACAAGATGTAAGAGACAAGTAATCGGTCTTTCTGCTGATTGTTTTCAAGATTCATCTTGTTTTCAACCCTTTGGATTTGCTCTTGTTGTCTAAGATGTTTTTCCATACTGTTTTTTGCATATCAGCATGGATAGATAGCGCAATTAAAAGTTTTCAGTAATCATGCCAGTCATAGATTGTTAATTCTAAGATGAGCAATTTCTGATCAAGCCACATACACTTATTGTAATAACAACCACAGAAAATTACTGAGATGGTAGTGTTTTGACAATGGGATAAGGCTGTGCTATTCAACTTGATAAAAACAGTGCTGAGTGCTGAACTACGTTGAATTGACTACCAATCCGCGATTCTCGATTCCGTAAAAGTTGAATTATTGTTGCAACTCTTAACTTTTCACTTACTAGCTTTGTAACCCGCACCTTGGTAGACTAAACTTTATACAATTGTATTGTTGTCAGCTATTGCGCCTTGCCAGAGCATTACCCTTGGCTTTTTGGTGAGGCAGTCCGATATTGGGGGTTTCCACGCCACTCCCCCCAACTGAGGGAAACCTCCGCAAGGGGGTGGCTCCCCATGAGGAACTGCCGTTAGCGTAGCGGTAGCGAGTAGGAGCGTCACCCGAAGGGTGTACTTAAAATAATAAAGACGAAAGAGCAATCAAGACATGGTAGACTCCCTCAAAAAACCAGGCTTTGAAGAAATCCGGCCAGGGATTAAAGTCCCGGCGAAAGAAACCCTGTTAACACCTCGGTTTTATACTACCGATTTTGATGAAATGGCGCGGATGGACATTTCCATCAACGAAGATGAGTTAAGAGCCATTCTCGAAGAGTTTCGCACTGACTACAATCGCCATCACTTTGTTCGGGATGCCGAATTTGAACAATCCTGGGATCATATTGACGGGGAAACTCGCCGATTGTTCGTTGAATTTTTAGAACGCTCCTGTACGGCAGAGTTTTCTGGCTTTTTGCTGTATAAAGAACTCGGTCGTCGCTTGAAAAGCAAAAGCCCTGTATTGGCAGAGTGCTTTAACCTGATGTCACGGGATGAAGCGCGTCATGCTGGCTTTTTGAACAAAGCTATGTCAGACTTTAACCTCTCCTTAGATTTAGGGTTTTTAACTAAGAGCCGCGATTATACCTTCTTTAAACCGAAATTCATCTTTTACGCCACTTATATTTCTGAGAAAATTGGTTATTGGCGCTATATCACTATTTATCGCCATTTAGAAACACATCCCGAAGACCGGATTTATCCAATCTTCCGGTTCTTTGAAAACTGGTGTCAAGATGAAAATCGTCACAGTGATTTCTTCGATGCACTGATGAAATCCCAGCCGCAAATATTGAATGATTGGAAAGCAAGGCTGTGGAGTCGGTTCTTCCTATTGTCAGTTTTTGCGACAATGTATCTTAATGACATCCAACGCAAGGACTTTTATGCCACCCTGGGATTAGATGCGCGAGAATACGACATCCATGTAATTAAGAAGACCAATGAAAACGCAGGTAGGGTGTTCCCACTCATGCTGGATGTTGAGAATCCAGACTTTTATCAGCGTTTGGATGTTTGTATAAATAATAACGAAAAGCTGGGTGCGATCGCTAACTCTAATACTCCCAAATTCCTGCAATTCTTCCAGAAACTACCGCTTTACATCTCAAATGGCTGGCAGTTATTGCGGCTGTACCTGATGAAACCGATTGATACTGTTTCTGCTCAAGGGACAATTCATTAATTTATAACAAGTTTGCAAAAGCTTTAGTGGTTCTACAATCAACAGAACCACTTTTTTTGTCAAAGTTGGGTAGGCGTAGAGTTTTGCAATAGATACCTTGAGTTAAGCTGATTTTTCCATTCTAATTACATCTGGGGTGAATGTTTGATGCTTGGCTGCTTCTAACTCATAACATCTGAGAATCAGTAATGTAAGCTTATCAAAATCACTCACAGAAGAAATAATTACTTTTGATGCTGCATCGCCCAGAGAAGCTGTTACTTCCTGCACTTCAAAATTTGGAGCTAGAGACTTTACTTCATCTACACTTAGCCGAGCAATAAAACTTTTTTTCTGCGAAGATAAATACAGCCGCAGAAACCACCGAGCACTTTTGCCAAGATTTATACCAAAGTAGGAGGTAGTATCTTTGTATTTGAGTTCAAAATTGTAACTCCTTGAAGTTTGTGTAATTGCTTTAATTTTTTCAAAAGCTTCGATTTCTTCAGCAGTTGTTACTATTCTTGATTCTTGAGGATCTTCGGATTGTTCTTCTTCAATTTCTGGTTCTACTTCAACTTTGACAGGTTGAGACATTTCTCGGCTAAGTGAGCTTGTCATTAAGTCTAGTAAACTTCCCTGAATCGACTTTTTAACAATTGCGTTGAATTTTTCAATTACCCTAGCATTAATATTACCTTGAAATTCATACCTTTGGTCAGAGGAACGCAGTTCAGACACCAAAAAATGAATAAATTTTTCGGAAGGAGAACGCAGAAGATTTCCTACAAGCTGAGTCATGCCTTTTACATATACCATTTCCTCTGCATGGTTAGTAATAGCTGCCACATCAAAAGTATCACGGTGAAATACTTTAAGGTTCTCAATATCTTTAGAATCATATTCAAGGATGTTAAAAGTGAAAAATGGCTCCTTGTCCATGACATTTTGGTGACGTAAGTCAGTAAAAAAACGGTACTCAATCCCATTAGTGACTATAGCTACTTTTGTTGTCAAAAGTGCATTAAAATATTTGCTCAATTGTCCATCATGTGCTTCAGCTTTTTGACCACGGGCTTTTGCTTCTACGAGCATAACTTTAGTACCGTTAATAGCTAAGGCGTAATCTACCTTTTCAAACTGTCCTGCTCTTCTAGTAGCAAAGTCTGCTACATATTCAGGCATGACTTCACTAGGATCATGGACATCATAGCCAAGAGCAGTCAAAAAAGGAACAATCAGTGCCATCTTAGTAGCTTCTTCGCCAACAACTTGGTCAAATCGCTTACGCACTTGTTCAGACAGCTTGATAATATCTTCAGTGAATCCCATCTTGCTTACTCCTGGTAAATTAGTGATTTTTGATACATATTTTTTGTAAAATAGGAGTGATTGCAAGGTGATATAGTAGATTTGAATTGAAAGTATTACCGCGATCGCCTTCCTTATCACTCCTATAAAAGTATTCCCAAATAAGTACCAGTCTCTAACACTCATGACCTGTTCATAAGTCAATACAGTTCAGTTAGCGCCAAAAGCATTAATCTGCGTAGGTTGGGGGGATCTCCGAACACTAAATATTACTAACCCAAGCGTATTGAGGTATAAGTAGGTAAGAATAAATCAAACTATGTGTTTTGCAATCTAAAATTAATTAAATTATGACAGTCTAAATTTTATTGCGGAAAAATGTGTACTACATTACCTGCTATAGATATCTGCACTCGTGTACCTACAGATAAAGCTGTATCAGTCATCGTCCGAGCGTGGAGTTCTTTACCAGAGGGAGTTTGTAAACAATATTGGTATTCGCGTCCTAAAAACCGTCGGGTGCGGACAACTACAGGCGCATCGATCGCTGGTCTTAAGATAAAGTCTTCTTGGCGGATCATGATTTCGCCGATATCGTCGGTGTGATTTGCTGTGAACTCAAAACTGCCGATTTCTGTTTCCCATAAATTACCTTGACGACGGGCGGGAATGAAATTCGCCTGAGTGACAAATTCGGCGACGAATCGTGATGCTGGATAAGTATAAATTTTTTCTGGTGTGCCTATTTGTTCTAAATGCCCTTGGCGCATCACACCTACTATATCTGAAATAGCTAGTGCTTCTTCTTGGTCGTGGGTAACAAAAATTGCCGAAGTACCCGCCGCTTTGAGAATCTCTCGCACTTCTTCTCGCAAGCGCAACCTAACTTGGATATCAAGATTGCTCAGGGGTTCATCTAAAAGCATGAGTTGGGGTTGAGGCGCTAAAGCCCGGGCGAGGGCAACTCGCTGCTGCTGTCCACCGGAGAGTTGGTAAGGGTAACGTTTTTCTAAGCCTTCGAGTCTCACCAGAGCAATGACTTCGGCTATGCGTTTTTGTATTTGCTGTTTGCTAAAATGTTTCAACCCAAAGCCCACATTTTCTGCCACATTTAGATGGGGAAACAGTGCATAATCTTGAAAAACAATACCGATGTCGCGCTGTTCGGCTGGGATGTAAGTAGAGGCATTGCAAACTATCTGGCCACCAATTTTAACTTGTCCTGTTTGCGATCGCTCAAAACCAGCAATCAATCGCAACAGCGTAGTTTTACCACAACCAGATGGGCCGAGCAGTCCTAATATATCTCCTTGTTGCAACGTCAAAGATACGTTATCCACTGCGGGAGAGGCATTTTCTGCATACCGCTTGGTGACATTTTGTAAATCTAGAATTACTTGTTGCATAGGTAGATATAAAATATCCGGCTTATAACTTGGTTTGTAAATAGATAGACGTAATTAAATGTAAGATAAAACTTCTGTTCGTAGTAAGGGATTTATCGCTCTGTATTATGAGCTTTGGTTTAATTAAACCCTTCTACTTACTGGTGCTTTACTTATTACTTTCTCTTCTTTGACGTTCTCTTGAGATAGCAACAATAAAGTTGAACCCATAGAAACCAACAGCATCGCTAATGAAGCCGCCGCCGCATCAGCGAAATCTACATTTTCTGTAGCTTGCCAAATTTGCATTGCTAAGGTGCTAAAGCCGATAGGCGCTAACAGTATAGTAGCGGGTAGTTCTTTAATTGCTGTCAGAAACACCAGCACCATACCACTCAATACACCCGGTTGTACCAGAGGTAAGGTAACTTCTCTTAAAGTTTGCCAAGCATTCCTGCCTAAACTTCGTGCAGATTCTTCTAGCTGCGGATTGACTTGCAAAAGCGAACTGCGGACTGTTCCCACAGATTGCGGTAAAAATAAAACTAAATAAGCAAATATCAACATCGGCAGAGTTTGGTACAGTGCTGGCAGATAGTTGGCACCAAAAAATACCAAAGATAAGGCCACAACAATTCCTGGAACTCCAAAACCTATGTAAGAACAGCGTTCAATAATGGCGGTGATTTTGTTCGGAAACCTGACTGCTAAAATTGCTACTGGCAAGGCAAAGATGGTGGTAGCTAACGCCGCTAATCCAGCCGCACCAATGGAGTTAAGAACGGCGGGAAGTAAATTAGGGAAAGTATAGCCACCGTTAAGTCCACGAATCAGCCAAAATAAGGTGATGCCAACTGGTAACACTACTCCCAAGCTAGTGATTAGCAGACAAAAGCCAAAAGCCGGCCATTTCCAAATTCCCAACTTCATAATTTTTGGCGGACGTAGAGAAGCAGAACCACGACTATAATAAGCTGCACGCGATCGCATTCTATATTCTAGCCACAAAATTAGCAGCACTAATGTCACCAACATCAAAGACAAGGCTGCGGCTGAGTTACGATTAAAACTAGTTTTGTATTGCAAAAAAATTGCCCGTGTAAAGGCATCAAACCGCATCAGCGAAGGTGTGCCAAAGTCACGTAAAGCATACAAAGCGACTAATAATCCCCCGGCAATCATTGATGGTTTTAACTGCGGCAAAACTACCCGAAAAAAGGTTTCTCTGCTACCATAACCCAAACTCCGAGCCGCTTCTTCTAGAGTAGGATCAATACCTTGCAAGCCAGAGCGGATACTCAGCAACATATAGGGATAGGTAAACAAAGTGATTGCCAAAACTGTCCCTGGAAAACCATAAATAGAAGGTAATTCTTCTACCCCAAATGGTTGAAGTAACAGTTGCAAAAAGCTACCTCGTGGTGCCAAAGTTGCAATCAGCGCAAAACTGCCTACATAGCTAGGAACTGCTAAAGGTAATGTTGTTGCTACTAACCAAAAACGCCGTCCTGGTAAGTCTGTCCGCACAGTTAAAAAGGCCAACGGCACGGCAATTAGTGTGGATAATAACGTTACCGTTGCCGCCATTGCCGCACTGTTTAAAAAAACCATGATATTGCGGGGACGAGAAATTAATTCCCATAACTCTTCCCCACCAATGCCTGCGGTACGAATTATTAAATATAGTAATGGCAGAGCAATGGCAACTGCCACTACCACTGCCGCTAATGTGAGAAATAATGGAGGGCGAACCGCTTTCAACTGTTACAAAACTCCTGCCTGTTGTAGTAGATTCAAAGTTGCTGGCAAATCATCTAAGTCTGTCAGGTTAACATTGGGTGGATTAAGTTTACTGATTGGTACTTGTTTTGATGGCGCTGAAATTCCTTTTACTAAAGGATATTCATTAGTTTGTTGGGCAAAGTAGTTTTGTGAACTTTCTTTGAGCAAGTAATTAATCAAAGCTTCGACATCCGCTTTTTGATCAGTGGTTTTTGTAATTGCCACTCCTGCCACGTTAATCATTGATCCTGCATCTTTGCTTGTGTAGTGGTGAGCAACAGGAAAGTTCGGATCATCTTTTTTGAAGCGATACAAGTAGTAGTTATTTACTAAACCGAGATGAACTTCTCCACGTCCCACAGCTTCCACGATCGCAGCGTTTTTACCGTAATCTTTGACACCATTAGCTTTCATCGCCTTAAGCCATTGTAATGTCTTTTCGTCTCCTTCTAATACTCGCATAGCGGTGACAAATGATTGAAATGAGCCGTTAGTGGGTGCCCAGCCGACTTTGCCGCGCCATTTTGGTTGGGTTAACTGCGAAATTGATGTTGGTAGTTCCCCTTGTTTAACTAACTTAGTATTGTAGTCAATTACACGGGCACGTCCAGAAATTCCTAGCCAATGCCCTTTAGCAGAACGAAAGCGAGGATCAACTTTGTTTAGCAGTTGAGAGGCAATCGGCAGTGTCAGCTGTTTTTTCTCCAAAGTGCCTAAAGCACCAGCGTCTTGGGCAAAAAACAAGTCTGCACGGCTATTTTTGCCTTCTTCCAAAAGTGCGATCGCTAACTCAGCAGTATCACCATAACGCACTTGAATATCCTTATTCAAGTCTTTTTTTGCTCTCTCAATTAAAGGAGCAATCAGTTTTTCCTCTCTGCCTGAATAAATCACCAGGGTTTTTGTTTGAGCATCTACAGCTACCCCAATCCCCCAGCCGAGCATTAAAGCTACAGCTCCAGCTGAAACTTTGATCAATGGTAAAGTTTTCAATCTCCAGTCCTCCACCTTAATTCTTACCAGGAAGTTTTTGCAATAATCTTGCTATTCTCAACCATTACCATTAACTTGTACTAGTAAGCAAGAAAATTCCTCAAAAAATTTAAATTTTTGCTGCTCTTGCCAGATAACTCTCAGGTGGCGTAGGTGCAACAGGTTATATGACTTTTACTTGCTGCATAAGTTTTAATGTTGCATCTAAATCCTTAAGACCGTAGCCGACATGACCTGAGTTGATAGCAATTCGGCATTATTTACAATATTTTTCTAGGTAATATTTGATAAAAATTTTTATTAAATCAAAAAATTTGCCCAAAAGCAAGCCCTATATAGATAGGAATTATTCTTGTATAAAAATTGGTAAAAAAGGTTTTCACACAAAATTACCGTCTGGTTTTTGGTTGCTACCATGATGACGATGTAAGGTATTCTTTGGGCAAGCAGCAAATGCCGCTCAATACTAAGTCTGCTTGAAGAGATAATATCTATTAGAAGAGTAGGATTTTAGGAGTAGACCTCTGTCTTTACAATTTATCACCGTTCCTCCCGCAACTTCTCAACCCCCCGCAGGCTTAATTGTCACTTTGCATGGTTGGGGTGCTAATGCTGAGGATGTAGCATCTTTGCTGCCCTTGATCAACTTACCTGATTACCAGTTTGTATTACCTAATGCACCTTTTCCTTATCCGCATTCCCCTGTAGGGAGGGCATGGTACGATTTGCAGGAAGAGAATATGTATCAAGGGTTGACAGAAAGTCGGCAACTTCTAATAGATTTTTTGGAGTCTTTAGAAGACAGCACTGGCGTTCCTTTATCGCGTACTATTTTGAGTGGATTTTCTCAAGGCGGAGCAATGACTTTGGATGTCGGCTCAAAATTGCCCCTAGCAGGTTTAGTTGTCATGAGCGGGTATTTACATCCTGATGCAGTCACGGCAGCTAAAGGTGGGGTATCGCCGACTTTAATCACTCACGGTAAATATGATCAAGTTGTCCCACTGCAAGCCGCCTGGAAGGCACGAGAAACTCTAAAGTCTCTAGGAGTGGCGGTGGAATACCACGAATTTGATATGGGGCATGAAATACATCCCCAAACGTTAGAGGTGTTACGGAATTTCGTTGTGAATGCCATTGGCTAGTCAGCATTACAAAATTTTCATAAATTTTGGTGCAAATTCTAACAATTTTTACGAAATTAATGACTTCTAATGAGTAATATATATTGGGTGGATGCGTTCAACGCAACTTAACCCATGCTGAAGGCGAGTGCTGCATAAGGGAGGGGCAAACATTATGACAACTCTAAGCATTTCCAAAAAAGAAATTGCTGCCATAACTGCGGCAGAAGTAGAAGAACTAGCTACACGTCTGGAACTGGATAATTATAGTAATGCTTTTGAGGGTTTAAATGATTGGCATCTATTGCGAGCGATCGCATTTCAGCGTCCAGAGTTAGTGGAAGCCTACATTTACCTCTTAGATTTGGAAGCCTACGATGAAGCGTAGTTAAGAGTTAGGAGTATTTAGTACTAATTTTTGTAACTACTCACTCCTAACTTTTTACCATGACTAATCCCAAATTGAACAGAGTTTTAATTGGTGTAGGTGGCGGTATCGCCGCCTACAAAATCTGTGAACTGATTTCGACGCTGTTTAAAACTGGGGTAAAAGTCCGAGTCATCCTCACTCGTTCAGCACAAGAATTTATCACACCTCTGACAATAGCCACCCTATCTCGTCATCCCGCCTACACAGATGATGATTTTTGGCAAGCAACTCACTCTCGTCCTTTGCACATTGAGTTGGGTGAATGGGCAGATGTGATGGTAATTGCCCCCCTGACTGCTAATACATTAGCAAAGTTAGCTTATGGTATGGCGGATAATTTACTCACAAATACCGTGCTGGCTTCTACTTGTCCGGTGCTGTTAGCACCCGCAATGAATACGGATATGTGGGAACAGCTATCAGTGCAAAGAAATTGGCAACAGCTATTCATAGATAGCCGATATCATGGGATGAGTACAGCATCTGGTTTATTAGCGTGCGATCGCATCGGTGCTGGTAGATTAGCAGAACCTCAAGAAATTTTAGCTCATATCCAATCGTTGTTACAGACTCAAGGCAAACGAGATTTAATAGGTAAACGAGTGTTGATTAGTGCTGGGGGAACGCGAGAGTATCTTGACCCAGTGAGGTTTATTGGCAATCCTTCCACAGGTAAAATGGGATTGGCGCTATCGCAAGCCGCACTTCACCGAGGCGCAAGTGTCACTTTGGTATATGGCCCAGCTAATTGGAATGTACCATTAGGAGTGCAAGCAATTCCCGTCATTAGTGCCGAGCAAATGCAGCACGTCATGGTGGAATGTTTACCCAACACTGATATCATTGTGATGTCAGCAGCCGTGGCAGATGTGAAGCCACGAGATTATAGTACAGAAAAATTGCCCAAGCGATCGCTCCCTCAAGCTTTACCCTTAGAACCAGTACCGGATATAGTCGCCCAGTTAGGACAATTAAAACAGCCGCATCAGCTATTAATTGGCTTTGCAGCACAAACTGGGGATATTGTCAAGCCTGCGTTAGAAAAATTGCAGAGTAAAAAATTAGATGTTATTGTTGCTAATCCCATCGATCAACCTGATAGTGGTTTTGGGAGTGATAATAATCA
Organism: Nostoc sp.; assembly: GCF_041747015.1. Lineage (GTDB taxonomy): Bacteria > Cyanobacteriota > Cyanobacteriia > Cyanobacteriales > Nostocaceae > Nostoc. Next base: position 20,761 of record NZ_JBGTFY010000082.1, on the reverse strand, counting down.
AGCGATATTTTTAGATAGTCAAGGAAATCAGCTAGCGATCGCACCTTGTTCTAAATTAGAAATGGCGCATCAATTATTTGATTTTGTCATCACTTGATAAATTTTCTGTAGTTAAGATGGTCTGCTTGCATAGGTGTAGCAAACTACAAATATCGGGACAGGAAACTGCACTAAAAGATAATAGCTTATTAAGCAGCAATTGGGAAAGGAAACTACTACTTCAAATTGGGTATAACCCGTATTCTATATGACTTTAAGGTCACTTTTATATATTTTATAATAATAGAAGTAAGACTTAAAAATAACACTTCAATTATATGAAAATACTCTCATCAGAACTAGTCCATTTGGGATTTGGCAAATATGTGCGTTCTGACCAAGTAACAGCAGTTATACCAATAGAAGAAGAGCGAGGTCCAGGGCGACGAACCTTTGTTCACGTTCAAGGGCAAAGCGATCCAATTATTGCCTCTCGTGCTGAAGATACCATCGTGCGTGATTTAGTACAGGAGCCACGCGAAGTTACCCAAGCACGTCAGCAGCAGGAAATTCTTCAAGATTTATTGGTAAATTTAGGTAATGTTAATTCCACTGTGCGTAGAATTAGTCGTGATGAAGGCACTTTGGATCTTGATTTGTTAGAGCGGCGAATTAAGCAAGTCCTTGAAAATTAATTGCAGCAATTAGCAAACTAAATAACGGAGAAGGATATTGCTGAATACAATTACAGACCAAGTTTCAGTATCAGAGACACAATTTCCAAATGCTGAAATTCTTTATTGGACTTAAAAGACCACTTCGCTCAACTCACATCTTGCACCTAACGATTAAAATCGCGGCTAACAGAACAAAGCCTGCCTCCGCAGGCTTCAAAACCCCTAACTTACCTTAGTCCGCGCAGGCGGACTTCGTTTATATAGCCGCGACTTCCAGTCGTTTGGGCTTGGTACAAGATGTGAGTCAAATACAGTTTGAGCAAATTACAGCTATTTTCAGGTAAATAGACCACGCTTTACGGGTACAGAATTGCTGTGCCCTACGACAAATGGGGTTCAAATAAATGAAAACTGCTGCAATTATTGGGCAAGAAAGCGATCGCACAGTCATAACATATTAATGATTTTTAAAAGCTTGCGATCGTCCCAAGGCTTCTTCAATCCTGGCTGACTCCACACCATTACCAGCCAGAAAGCTGACTGTAATTCTGTTTTTGAATTTTGAATTGCTTAGTTGATACCTGGGTTGGGCTACGCCCACTCAAAGCGGAATAATTTGGGCAGACTACAGACGGCGTTATACATTAATAAGTGTATCTGCAATACCGGACTTGTTCTGGCTCAGTCTCAATAGCAAAGGTTTGGAGATGTTTACTTTATCAGAAACTTCTATCCTAGCGGTAATCCTGCTGGTAGCTTTAGGCATTTTGGGCTGGGGCTTTTATCGCGCCAGACCTTTTGGTAAGCTGGGAATCTTAGCCTGGTTACAGTCGGTGGTGTTGATGACTCCTTGGCTCTTGTTTTTTGGATTATTTGCCGCAGGAATTTACATCAACATAGCGGGTATATTGTTCTTAGTGGTGACTTCCGCTGGATTATACATTTTCTTGGGCAGACAGTTACGCGCATCTGGGCAAGATGCCATTCTCAAGCAACGCGCAACAGAAAGACTCGCCGCTGATTCTTCACCTGAAACAAATGCCCCACAACTAGCAGTATCAGAGGTAAAACCGGAGATCCTGCCATTACCGGAAGATGACTTGAATACAATTAAAGGTATTTTCGGTATCGATACGTTTTTTGCCATAGAAACGATCGCCTACCAAGATGGAGCCATTTTTAAAGGCAATCTGCGGGGAGAACCAGAGGAGGTTCACAACCGTCTAACTGCAAGGTTACGGCAACGCCTTGGTGAGCAATATCGTCTGTTTTTAGTGGAAAACACAGATGGCAAACCCGTAGTGATTGTCCTGCCCAGTCGCAACGATCCCCGGACGATGTTGTTATCGCAAAAAGTCTTTGCAGGCGTCCTATTGCTAGCAACTATGGCCACAAATATAGAAGCAGCAAGTCTACTACTGAATTTTGATCTCTTTGCCAATCCAGGGCGGTTTACAGAAGCTTTGCCCATAGGTGCAGGGATATTTACAATTTTGGTAGCGCATGAAATTGGTCATTGGATACTTGCCCAGCGTTACCAAATCCGTCTTCGTTGGCCTTTCTTTCTGCCGGCTGTACAACTTGGTTCCTTTGGTGCAATTACCCGCTTTGAGTCTGTGTTACCTAACCGCAAAGTACTATTTGATATCGCTTTGGCAGGGCCAGCCGCAGGTGGTATTGTCTCTGTGTTAATGCTGATCGCTGGCTTGCTGCTTTCCCACCCAGGTAGTTTATTCCAATTACCAAATCAGTTTTTTCAAGGGTCGATTTTGGTGGGAAGTTTGGCAAGAGTTGTCCTTGGTTCGGCTTTGCAGTCGCCCTTGGTAAGTGTTCATCCCTTAGTAGTGATTGGTTGGCTGGGGTTAGTAATTACCGCTTTGAACTTGATGCCCGCAGGACAACTCGATGGTGGCCGCATTGTTCAGGCGATTTATGGACGCAAAACCGCAGGACGAGCAACGATCGCAACTTTAATTTTACTGGCGTTAGTGTCTCTCGGTAATACTCTTGCTATGTACTGGGCGATCACAATTTTCTTTTTGCAACGGGATCAAGAACGCCCCAGCTTAAATGAAATTACTGAACCGAATGACGCTAGAGCCGCTTTAGGTCTTTTGGCTCTATTCTTGATGATTACCACACTTTTACCCCTAACCCCTGGCTTGGCTGGGCGTTTGGGAATAGGATAAGTAGGCGTTGCTGAATTAAGGGATGATCCAGTTCAAAGGCTCAACTTCCGAGTTCAAAGGCTCTGAGATAACACCCAATTACGGTTCGGTTAAGAATATTGTAGGTTGGGTTCAAGCTTTGCGAAACCCAACAAACGCCGCAAAATGTTGGGTTTCGTTCCTCAACCCAACCTAGACATTTTTATTTTTTGGGCTTAACCGAACCGTATTGAGATAACACCAACTGGAGAAATTCTTTGGTTATGACAAAATCTAACCTTCAACAAATGCCTTTAGAGCAGCTAAGAGCTTATATTTTGGAGCATCGCAACGACGATGAAGCATTCCATATCTATATTGACAGGAGACGTGCCCAATCTCCAAATCAGATGCCGATGACTATTGAGGAAGCGGCAGCTGAATTGCAAAGACGGTTTGGACAGCAAGCTAGTTAAAAGACCATGACAAATTTTTAAGTAATTGCCGGTGAACCTTTACTGAAATTAAGCGATGTGTTCACCGACAGGCTGTTAGGAAAATTAACTCAACGGTTTCCAACCTGTAAGCAAATTCGGGTAAGCCTTTGGTGTAGGGAAGATTTTCTGGAAGCCAATTTGACGCTCTTGAGGCTTTTCTTTGCTCATGTTCCAGAGGGTTTCATAGAAAAAGAAAGAGACTCCAGCGAAATTGCGATCGCGTACTTTTTGCACTTGTGTTTGAATCTGTTGCATCGGTACGGATCTGTTTTTCAACCCAGTTAAAATCCCAACACTCACCGGAATATGACGTTTGGCTGCTTTGACTTCTGGGTACTCTAATTCACTAACAAAAACATTCAAATCATCTCGATATAGCTGTAAAACTAAGTCTTCAATGATTCCCAACCGTTCCCACTTTTGCCAATCTGCTAAAAAGTAGTCATAAGAAAAACGCTGAGGATTAGGCGCAACTGAAACCAGGCAATTTTTTTTAGTGGCTTTAATGGTTTTAAATACCCGTTTCATAAACTCAGTGATTTTGTTAGCTCTCCAACGCACCCATTCTGGATCTTTAAAGTTTTTAGAAGGAGCTTTACCACGGTGTTCTTTTTTGTAAAGTGCCACTGTGAAAGCATCATATCCTAATTCTGACGGTAAGCCAAAATGGTCATCAAATTGAATGCCGTCGATGTTGTAGTTTCTAACAATTTCAACAATTAAATCTTGGATAAATTGTTGTACTTCTGGGCGAAAGGGATTTAGCCAAACGCGATTATGTGTACCTTCTTTGATAATCCGCGTACCATCGCTGCGACTGGTGAGCCATTGGGGACGATTTTTAGCTAATAGAGAATCTGCTGGTGCCATGAAACCAAATTCAAACCAGGGAATGACTGTTAACCCTTTTTGATGTCCCACATCAACAATTTCTTTGAGGATATCTCGCCCTCGCAGTTCGGGTGTGGGATCAAGCGATCGCCCGGTAACTTTCTGTGCTACTTTGCTGGGATACAATGTATAACCCCAATTCCAAACCGCCGGATATATGGTGTTAAAATTGAGTTCATCAAGACGTTGCAAAGATCCCTTGAGGCGATCGCGCTCAAATAGCACATCACTATCAATATTTGTTAACCACACGCCCCTTAACTCCGATGCTGGCGTTGGCGTAGCCCACCGAAGGTATCGCGGCAGATTAATTTGAGCGTTCAATGGAAACGATAGCATCACTGTAGCTACCACGCTTAAGGTAGCTATAACGCTAAACAAAAGAGACTTTCTGCTTTGGCGAATATTCCACCAAGAATGAAACTCAACACACCACTTGACAAACCTTTTCATCATTGATTTATAAACATTATCAAATTATGAACAATCAGCATGAGTAGCGATCGTTTCGATTGTAAGCGCTAAAACAATCGCTATTTAATTCCATCAATGAAGTTTATTATTGGGCACTGGCTGCGATCTGATTCCAGGCTTTAACTACTACCTGTAAATTCTTTGGCAGGTTATTTTGGGAAATATCGTTATATTGAACCGTAACCTTTAGCCCGGTAAGAGTGTAGGTGATGTAATCAGCAGCACCGCTGGGGGCTGGATAACTCAAATTTTGGAATTTGTTAAATTTAGAACGTTCTAAAAATCTCTGAAATTGTTGTACCTGTTGCAAAGAAACGCGGCGAACACTACGCTCCGAATCATTGGCATCACCAATCCGCACCCGAATCAATCGCCCATCTTTGAGTAAAACAGTCTGGTAAGTTCTGCCAGTAAAGCCACCACTGGAGATTTGCCGAAATAGGACATTTTGATCTAACGGTGGTGGTAACTCGCTGACTGGAATTTGCACAGGGGCTAGTGTATTTTCGCTAGCCTTTTCATTCAGCCTAACTGCGGAACCTGTTGGATTAGTATGATAAACCAAGGTTTTGTCAACTGCGCCAACAACCACTCGCCAACCTGATACCAAAGCTTGGGTACACAGTTCGTCAGCATTAGTTAATTCTAAACAGCCATCTTTCCAAGTTTGCTGTTGAGCCTGAATGATGGTTAGCTGCGAAATTGGCTGTTGCAAACGTTTGGAGGCGGCTTGTAAAACAGCATTTTTTACAGATACGGGTAATTTATTTGGCAGATTGCCTGAGTCAGACTTTTCCGAAGCTAAACGTAGCGATCGCCCGTTACGATTGGTATGATAAATCCAGTTTTGTTTGCCATTAGATACCGCAACCCGCCAACCAGGAACTAACGCTTGGGTACAAAGTTCATCAGGTTGAGGCAGTTCCAAGCAACCATTGCGCCAAGTCTGTTGATTATAATCAATAATTTCCAGTTCTCTGGTTAAAATTCCCTGTCTACGGGCTAAATCTCGTAGCACTGCATTAGCTACTGGACGTGGCAAGCGGTTTGGTTTAATATTGTCTTTAAGAATTTCATTGCTGGTTTTTAGTGATAAACTTGCAGAAGCAGCTATAGCCCCTTTGGTAAGTATTAAACCACTGCCAACAGACAAAATTCCAGTCAAAATCAAAGCAGTAAAAACTCTTGCTTGATTGGTGTTAAAGTATTTTTTTAGCATGATTTTCATAGTAATATAGTGATATTAGTTAATAGTTATAGAGCTAAGAAATAACATCCAGCGACTAGGGATAAGAAAGTATATAATCCGAAAACTTCACAAGTTGCGATTGGTTTAATCTTTGTCTTCTGAAGCAGATATAAAGACAGACGCTAATGTAGTAATTGTTTGTTCCTAAGAAACGGGGATTTAATGACTAATATGATGTCAATTACCCCTAATAAGCAGCTTTTAGTGGTGAATTCAGTCCTCAAAGCCAGGACTAAAGTCATAACTACTAACCTATGCAAATCTAAAATTCAAAATAATCTCAGACAATATTAGGCGTTGATCGCTTGTGGTTCAGCTTCAACCAACTGATTGTTAGCTACATCAAATCTAATAGTACTGGCTGCCCAGTCTTTGAAATCGGGTGCTAACCAGACTAGCTTGCACAGAATTTCTTCATTTATCCACAACACCAAAGGAAACCGAAACTGTTTCCGAAACTCATTTCGCATGATGTTGGTACTGATGATAAGTTGGTTAATTGCCACTACAGATTCTAAACCCCGTACCATCAAAGCTTCGGGTTGAGTAGTAGCGATCGCACTTGTAATAGCTGTATATAATACATCAGCCGCAGGTGAGAGCGAGATTTCCTGGATGTTAGTTGATGAAAATTCAGTTAACACATTCAGTATTTGCTGCTGCCTTTCAACAGACTTACAACAAGCTAATACCAGTGAAAACTCCCCAGCAGAAACCATTATCGCCCTTGCCAGCCTCTTAGTGGCTGTTGTGCTGCTAACTGTGCCGTTTGGCGAATTACTTAAGCTGATCATTAAAAAATCCTACTTTTTATTTTAAAAATAGCTAAACAATATTCAGTTATTCTACCCTATTAATTTTTAATTAAAAGTGTTATGTGGTTAATTTTAATGACATTTTTTCTGTAAAGCCAAGCATAATACTACGCATTGTCTGACAAACAAGACTATGGTGGATTATCCGAACATTTACAATCAAGGAATAATATGAAGATAGTATCAACATAATGTCGGCAAAAGGGGGCATGCACAGAATTAGCAATTGAATTATTATTGTATTTTCAGAGATTTTCGCATCTGTCATTAATTAAGTAATTATTTACTAAATTAAGTCATAAAAGTACTCAGTGCAAGTCTAACAACAAAGATTGGGAAGTGGAAGAAAACTTAATAACAATAAATCACTAAATCTAAAATTGGTATAATTCGTCCGTTTGATAGAAGTGTAGAGCAAAGATGTCGCCTCATTAGTCAGAGGACACGGAATTTTTAACTTTCTAAGATCAGTTCAGAACATCTGAACTATAACAAGTCATGCATTAAGATAAGTCTGGAGGAAATAAGTCAAGCAATTAGCAGTGGCGAAATCAATGATGTTCGCTCTCAACTTCCATCAAAATTCGCTCCATTGTTTGAGAAGAGTAGCCAAGGAAAAATGCGTGTAAATACTTAATTTTTTGGAAACCAATCAGGAGTGTCACACCATGCTATTCAAAGACCGGAGGTTTGCAGGTCAATCTTTAGCTAAGAAGTTAGCCACTGATGCTAACCGCCAAGATGTTTTGGTATTAGGGCTGCCAAGGGGTGGTGTACCCGTTGCCTTTGAGGTTGCCAAAGCCTTAAATGCTCCCTTAGATGTTTTGGTGGTACGTAAATTGGGTGTGCCCGATCAAGAAGAACTAGCTATGGGAGCGATCGCCTGTGGTGGTGTACGGATAGTCAATGAAGACATTATCAGGCTGATGAAGGTATCCGATGAAGTAATTGCCAGGGTTGCGGTGCAAGAAGAACGGGAGTTAGAGCGGCGAGAACGCCTTTATCGGGGAAATCGCCCCTTAAGAGATTTACAAGGACGCACGGTTATCTTGGTAGACGATGGTTTAGCCACGGGTGCAACTATGTGGGCTGCTGTTGTGGCTGTGCGCAAACAGCAACCCGCTCAGATTGTGATTGCTGTGCCTGTCGCCGCGCCCGAAACTTACCATGAGTTAGAAGCTGAGGTAGATAAAATCGTTTGTATTTCGACACCTAGCCCTTTCTACAGTGTTGGTCTTTGGTACGAAAACTTTCCTCAAACTACAGATGAAGAAGTCCGGGAGCTACTTACAAAAGCGGCAAAGAACGGTGAACGAATATCTCTCGGCACTTAGATAAGCCTTGGTGTTTGGGAATGCCAGAATTAAGTTTTTGAGATGGCCTTTTTGGATTTTAAATAAGAAATGAAAGTTCCACCAGAGATTATCTAGCTCAATGTCGAGAAAATAGATGCCGCAGCTATTTAAAATTATGTTAATAGCACTCTTGCCTCTATCTCCCCATCCCCCTATTTCTCCATCGAGCGATCGCTCTGAGATATGCAGCAACTGGAATTTGATAGACTTCAATAAAAATCCAAACAATAATTGATAAATGTGATAAAAAAGTTAATACCGTCCAAATATATGGCATCCAGGTAATGGGTTCCTGAAGATTAAGAGGAAAATAGTAAGCTACTATGCCAATTAGAGTAGTAGGAAGAACTACAAAAACAATAGCAGCTACTCCATAACCCCAACCTAATTCCATACCTTCTAACTGAGCTTCTGTCCAACTAAACCCATTCCAACGCCAAATTAAGGGTGGTTGCCTAGAAGGCATCTTGATTTGCTGTAGTTCTAGGTTGACTGTAAAAATCTCTTGGCAAAAGTCACAAGCCATAGCTTCCATCAAAGGCATATGAGAAATCTTACCTATCCGACAGACTGGGCAGGGGTAAACTACATGATAGTCGAAAGATTGGGCTAAGATTTTAGAACTGGGCATAATGAAATTGGTGATTCTAAAAAGTTAATCTGATTAATGAGGACTCGTGGGTAAGAATAATCTATAGCGGTTCTCAATCGTTTGTAATCAGCTTTTGCAAGGTGAAGTCGGAAGTTAGGAGAATATATATTTACGGCTTATATTTAAGTGTCATATTGAAGTTGAGAAGGTGAAACTCTTTGCGCCCATCTACACCTGTCATTTTGGGAATATAGCGGTTCTCAGTTGAGTCAGGTAGAAAAACACAACGGTTTGCTAACTGTCAATTCTACACCCGGTAAGGGAACTGAATTTATCATTACTATACCGATTCTAGGTTAATGCAGAGCGATCGCATTGCGACATCTCAAACAAATATTAAGTCTTCTAGGCTGTGTCTAGAAAGCCTTCAGAACATTCGCCTTTGGGGGAAAACTTTTCGATTTACTGAAATTATGTATAAATTTGAGTTCAGATGCGTTAAGGTCACGCCATTGACCCAATTGTAGGTCATTTAATTGGAGGTGAGCTATGCTAACCCTGACCAGTCGCAAAGTCGCAAACCCCACAGCCGCAGTCATGCGCCGGACTTGGCGGTTTTTTCCCTCTGTCAAGGTCATTTCCAGCCAAGCTGTCGGTACATTTTTGCGAAATCTAATCGGCGGGGTGCGTTCAGGTAGCTGTGGTTCTTCTGATAAAAGCCTAACTTCTGCTGGTTGAGTGCGGTAATCTTGAATTTCCACACCTATTTGCAACTTTTTGATCGCATCTGCATCTGGAATTCGCTCTACCTGTACCCAGTAAGTACGTTTATGTCCAAAACGCGGATGAGCAAGGCGATGTTGCAATTGTCCATCATTCGTCAATAGCATTAACCCTTCACTGTCCCAATCCAAACGTCCCACAGGATACACATCAGGTACATCAATATAATCTTTCAGAGTGCTATGTGTGGAAGCATCTTTTGTAAACTGGCTGAGAACGCCGTAGGGTTTGTAAAAAATAATATATCGGTAATGATTAGTCATTGATCTAGGACTTACGCACTGTATAAATTCATCGTGATGTGGATTAACGAAAATAGGTTGTTTCAGGCTTTTTTTAATTATCTTTTGATCGTAAATAGGCCACGCTGTAGGGGTTTAGTATGCTAAACCCCTACGAAAGATGTGGTATTTCCTGTCAATGCGTAAGTCCTATGATTATTTGTCATCTGCTTAAAATAAATCAAAACTGTTTTAAAAAAATTAGGGCAACTCTGGAAAATTCCAGAATTGCCCCTAATTTTAAAAGTTAGGCGTTAGAAATTGGTATTAAACAGACGCGATTAATCGCGTCTCCTAACTTCTCATTAATTAGGCAAACGCAGCAGTTGTCACATCATTACTTAACAGAATTTCTTGCAATTCTTCGGCGTCTACGGTTTCTTTATCAACCAACATTTGCGCTATCTGATCTAAAATGTGGCGGTTACGTACTAATACTTCTTTAGCGCGTGTATAAGCTACATCCACCAGTTTGCGGACTTCTTCATCAATAGCGGCGGCAGTTTCTTCAGAGAAATCGCGCTCTGACATGATATCTCGTCCAAGGAACATATTACCTTGTTGACGACCAAGAGCAACTGGGCCTAAGCGATCGCTCATCCCAAATCGGGTAATCATTTGACGAGCAACACGCGCTACTTGTTGGAGGTCATTAGAAGCACCAGTGGTAACTTCTTCTTCACCAAAGACTAATTCTTCAGAAATACGACCGCCCAAAGCCACTGCCATCTGATTTTCCAGATAAGCGCGGCTATATAAACCAGTGTCCATCCGGTCTTCGCTGGGGGTAAACCAAGTTAAACCACCTGCACGACCACGAGGAATAATGCTAATCTTCTGCACAGGGTCGTAGTCTGGCATCAAAGCACCAACCAAGGCGTGACCAGCTTCGTGATATGCCACCAAGGTTTTGCGCTTTTCGCTCATTACCCGGTCTTTCTTTTCTGGGCCAGCTAATACGCGATCGATCGCGTCGTTGATTTCATCCATCGAAATTTCAGTTAAATTCCGACGTGCTGCCAGAATTGCGGCTTCATTTAGGAGGTTGGATAAATCTGCGCCAGTAAATCCAGGGGTGCGACGGGCGATTTTATCCAAGTCCACATCTTTCGCCAAGGTCTTGCCACGGGCGTGTACCTTGAGAATTTCGCTACGTCCGGCATAATCGGGACGATCTACCACAACTTGACGGTCAAAGCGACCAGGACGCAATAGTGCGGCATCAAGGACATCAGGACGGTTGGTAGCGGCAATAATTATGATGCCTGTGTTGCCTTCAAAACCGTCCATTTCTGTGAGCAACTGGTTGAGGGTTTGTTCCCGCTCATCGTTACCACCGCCTAAACCTGCACCCCGCTGACGACCTACTGCATCAATTTCATCAATAAAGACGATACAGGGAGCATTGGTTTTAGCTTGTTCAAACAAATCGCGGACGCGGGACGCACCCACCCCTACGAACATTTCCACAAATTCTGAACCGGAGATTGAGAAGAAGGGTACACCAGCTTCACCAGCTACGGCACGAGCTAGGAGGGTTTTACCTGTACCAGGAGGGCCAACTAATAGCACACCTTTAGGAATTTTTGCACCAACGGCGGTAAAGCGATCGGCATTTTTCAGAAAGTCTACGACTTCGTTTAATTCCAATTTGGCTTGGTCAATACCAGCGACATCGCCAAATGTCACCTGAGTTTGTGGTTCCATTTGCACTCTGGCTTTGGATTTGCCAAAGTTCATCGCTTGGCTACCTGGTCCACTTTGAGCGCGACGTAGCAAGAAGAATAAGCCAACCAAAAGCAATACAGGAAAAAATAAGCTACTCAGTGCCTTAAACCAAAATCCCTCATCGGTTTGGGGCAGAACAGAAATATCAACACCTTTTGAAGTCAGAGTATTAATCAGGTCTGGATCGTTGACTAAGGTAACAATCCGTTTAGCAGGGTCATATTTGGGTGTAACCAGTGCTGTAGAGCGATCTGCACTCAAACTGACTTTTTCTACTCTGCCTTGTTGAACTTCTTGAATAAACTTACTGTATCGCCATGTCTCTCTGCTTTGGGGTTGTTTGTCAAAAAATGCTGTTCCCAGCGCAATGACGACAATAAACAACAGCGCGTACAGCCCTGTATTTCTCCATTTTTTATTCACTAAGGTCTATCCTCCTGTATTTTTCGCGCCGTCGCGTAGCGTCTCTGTTTAGAGAGGTCATTATTAAGAATTATGTTAACTTATCTTAAGTGTAACAAGGTGGCGTAGCCGTCATGCTACAAAAAGCTCCCTGATTTGCTGAAAACTAGGATGGTAGGGATTATATTGTAGCGACCCTGTGGGCTGATAAACGGTGTGAATGGGAATAATTTCTACCACACTATTAGTGTAGGCGATCGCTTCAAATCTCTGGACTAACTCGACGCTCCAAATTCCTTCTTGCGCTGGCTGCTGGTGGTTTTGCAGCCAGTTTACGAGTTGCGATCGCAAAATTCCCGGCAAAATTCCTGCCTTTATTGGTGGTGTCCACCAACTGCGATCGCACCATCCCCAAAGGTTGCCTGTGCTGGTTTCTAGCCAATTTCCTTGAGCATCGACTAATATTGCTTCTTGAGCATCTAAGCTAGTTCTCGCCAACCAAGCACTCAAATAGTTTCCGGTTTTATGAGCGGGGAGAGAGCGATAAAATTCTGAACTAGCAATGGCGCATAAAATACCATTATTTTGTTTTTCTGTCAAATCCTCTGGTAAGAATCTGCCAGTTATCCACTCTCGTCCATCGGGAAAAAGGGTAATTCTGAGAACTGGGAAGTGTGCGAGGAGAATTTGGGCACCTTGACGCACATGATTCCAGTCTGGTTGCTGCCAACCAAAAGCTTGTATTGAGAAAAGTAAGCGATCGCAGTGTGCTTGCCAATTAGTTAAATTACTATCTAGGGAGTTCTCATAAACCCGCAACGTTGTAAAAACAGTCGCTCCATAAAGTAACCCTGGATCGTTAATATCTAACTCTAAAGTTTGGGAGTGAATTATTTTACCATCATACCAAAAAATGTTATTTGTCACACTCATTTTGTTTGTCGCTACAACAATGCTAAACACGTATAAATGCTAAATCCAGCCACGGCAATAGCTTGCTTTTCTACTTCCAAGAATGCAAGTTGATATCCTTATAATAATTTAATCTTTTGGGGGAAATATAATTTTCCGATTACCTTCAGGAGTTGTAATTACTTTTCCTCCCAAAGCTTCGATTGCCGCAATTGCTCGTTTCCGACTTCTCTGATCAACTTGATTATTTAAAACAATTGCCCAGCTAGAAATTTGAGCATATTTACTGTTAGGATTTAGACTCAAAAATTCAGCAGTTCTTTGGGAAGTATTAGCTATCAGCTGACTCTCTGCATCGGAAAAGTTACTAGCCCAGTTTGCTGCTGTTGCAAAAGATTTTTGGGCAGCTTGAGCATTGCCTAAAAATAATAACTCATCAATTCCTTTATAACGCCACACATAATAAGACTTTTCGGGAACTGAGGGGGATAGTGATTTTAAGCCTTTCTCTGATAGTGCGATCGCGCGTTCTGGCATGGCAGCATACAATGAAGTACTGATAGAAAGACTCTGATACGCTGCTAAAAATCGCGGGTCACGTTCTAGAATTACTTCAAAATATTCTGGGCTTAAACTGTAACCTGTTTTATCTCGAACTTCATCATCTCCAAAGTATTGTAAAAAATTGAGATATACCAAATCGGCGATGAAGTTATCATAACCAAAACTAGGGATTTTTTCGAGAAAATCTAGACGGATATTTTCTGATTTTATTTCTTTTTCTAGAGTTTCTAAAGAGGCAAATTGTTTACTATTTATCAGTTTTTGCAGTCGTGAGAATTGAATTAAGCCAACTCCTAAAATACACGCACAAATTATCAAAGGTGTGACAATGGCTTGACGCGATAACAACATATTTTCCCAAGCAGAATTAACTCATTGTATACAATGCAGGGCTATTTCATTCTAGGCATAAACCGCCCAGAACTAAAGTTCCTTTTCTTATAGCTAAAGTCCGTTAAAACGGACTATAACCTTTTTTTAGTCGTCTTTAGACGAATGAGTGCTATTAGACTCAGAATGAATTCTGAGGCGGGCTAGATGAGAATGAAATAGCCCTGGTATACAATGTGTTTTAAGTTTTATGCTGTCGCAAGTTGATAAACATTTTATGCTGTTACTATCTTCATGAGTATTTATAAACAGCTTTTTCGTTAAGGTGTGTCTGGAGTTACCTGTTCTGCTTTTACTTATTCAAAAGTTGCCAACATTGTTGTGCGATCGCCCAATCTTCTTGAGTATGTATCACTAATACTCGCACTGCTGAGTCAGGTGTGGCAATATCTTCATCCAAAGGCTGCTGCTGATTTTTCTCTAGGTCTATTTTCAGTCCCAAAAATCCAAAGGCTTCACAAGCAGCTTGGCGAATATCTGGAGAGTGTTCACCCACGCCTGCGGTGAATACCAAAGTATCTAATCCGCCTAAACTGGCAAGCATTGCACCGATACCAGAACGCAAGCGATGCACATACATATCCCAGGCTAGTTGAGCGCGAGAATTACCTTGAGCTATCGCTTCTCTCACTTCACGCATATCGCTAGATACACCTGAAATTCCCTTTAAGCCAGAAGCTTTATTCAATAAATAATCTAAACTTTCAGCCGAGTAATTAGATTGCCGTAATAGGTAAATCAGAATTCCTGGATCAACAGAACCAGAACGACTGCCCATCATCAATCCATCCAAAGGCGTAAAACCCATAGTTGTATCAATACTGCAACCGTTTTTAATCGCTGCTAAAGAGCAGCCGTTACCCAGATGACAAGAAATTAACCGCAGGGATGCTAAATCTCGACCGAGAATTTGGGCAGCGCGACTAGAACAGTATTGGTGACTAATGCCATGAAAACCGTAGCGACGGATACCTTGCTCTATCCACTCATAGGGTCCAGGATAGATTGCTGCTGCATCGGGTAGAGTGGCATGAAATCCGGTATCAAATACTGCTACTTGGGTGACATCTTTTAAGCTTTTCTCGATCGCTTCTATCCCTTCCAAAGCGGCTGGATTATGTGCGGGGGCGATAATAGACAGATGAGCGATCGCTTTTTTGACATCTTCTGTAATTACTACACTATCTCGATAATCCTGTCCACCATGCACTACCCGATGCCCGACAACATCGATTTCTGACAACTGCTCGATGACTTTGGTAGCACCACGACTGAGTGTATAGAGCATATAAGTAACGTGTGCCTGTGGAGAATCACCAGAGATTGATTCTTGGAGCGTTGCACCAGTCGCAGTTTTCACCTTAATTTCTGCCACACCCCGATCTTGAGTCCAGTTGATTTTCCCTTCCCAAAGGGGTTGGGGTGCTTGGGTGGGGAGAGCCTCATCTGCAATCTCATACAGACAACTCTTTTGACTGCTCGATCCGGCGTTTAGCACCAATATTTTCATAGGACAACAGGCAAACATGACTTGCTCTAACCATTTCACAATCCTACAGTTAGTCGCAACAGTCTGCCATTAAGCATTAGACATAATCTCAAAGATAGGAAATTTTTTATAAGTGACAGGAAAAATGGAGAAATGGTAAAGCGATCGCACAACTTGTAAAGTAAACTAACGTTTGCGAGTGTCGATGCGATCGTGTTGCGAGTCCATACAATCGTGTTGCGAGTCCATACAATCGTGTTGCGAGTCCATGCAATCGTGTTGCGAGTCCATGCAATCGTGTTGCGAGTCCATGCAATCGTGTTGCGAGTCCATGCAATCGCGTTGCGAGTCCATACAATCGTGTTGCGAGTCCATACAATCGTGTTGCGAGTCCATGCAATCGCGTTGCAGCTTATAGCGCAATACGGTTCAGTTAAGGTTTTTTGGTAGTGATTTTAAACCTGTAGAGACGCGAAATTTCGCGTCTCTACCAAAGATTTCGGGCTTAACTGAACCGTATTGGCTTGTAACGTAGGTAAATATTTGCTCATCTTACACACTTACTTGCTTTCTTGATTTTGAATTTGTATTACCTGCTTCAAAACCTGAATGAAGATCCCAGGCTGGAAAAATGCGCTGGGTGGCTTGAGCATATTTAGCACTTCCAAGAAAAGCTCATGGATTTGGGCGCTGTTAGCTTGCAACAGAAACACTTGATAAAGATACTGCTGTGTAAGTTTAGTAATCAAATCAGGTTTTCCTCCTTCGGTGGTAGGCCAACGGAAGTCTTCGCCTGTGGACATCAGCCAAGGTGAAGAGATTACCTTGCTCAGTTGTTGTTGAAAATATCGAGACAAACCGATTAAATTACCGTCGGATTGATCAGATAATTGCTTACTTAAACACTCGTCCAGAGTCAAAGCACCCAAAGCTGCGGTAGTCATACCTTGCCCATAGATGGGATTAAAAGCACAGACGGCATCACCTATTAGTAGTAAGCCTTCTGGCAATTTAGAAAGTTTTTCGTAGTGACGCAAATGGTTTTCTGTGCGCTTATAGGCAAAGATGGACGATAGAGGTTGAGCATCTTTTATAGCTTCATAGATCATAGGCGATCGCAAACTCCGCGCAAAGTCCAAAAAGCCTGCTTCGTCAGTTGGTGGATAATCTCGACCGACGCCAGCGAGTGTAACAATCCAGCGATTACCCTCAACTGGATAAAGCATACCGCTGCGAGTCTTATTTGGTGGTTTTGGCCAGATAATCAAAGTCTGCCAGTCAGGCTGAAAACCTTCAGGTAGATGATACCAACGGCTGGCATAGCCTAAAAAAGAGTTGACAACTGTCTCTTGAGGTGACTCATAGCCTAATGCCTGCAACCACTCAGGCGTGCGGGAATTGCGGCCACTGGCATCTACCACTAAATTGGCAGGTATATCTGCTTTGGTTTCGTTGCCAAAGCTGACTTGTACACCCGTGACGCTAGTTTTGCTGGGGTTAGACAGCAAACTAGTTACTTGTGCTGCTTGCACAAATACAACACGTTCATTGGCTGCCAAGCGGCGACGAATAGTCCACTCCAATAGATTGCGGCTACAGGTGCGGGTGCTCAAATTAGAACCAAAGCGAGGAGACCAGCCGTTAAAACCCAGCCAGAGGCAATCTGAAGTCCAGTTTATAATGGGTGTCCCCCAATCAGCTAATTCAGCCATGATGCCAGGAAAAAGCTGTTCTAAAATTTGCTGACCCCGAATGAGCAATACGTGTACATGATGAGCTTGGGGTATACCTTGACGTTGTTTAGGTTGATCTGGGAAGCGATCGCGTTCTACAATTGTGATGCGATCGAAGTACTTGGTCAGTACTTGAGCCGTCAACAGTCCGGCAATACTTCCCCCGATGACAATAGCTTTTTTTTCTGTAAGTGGATAAATTTGTGAATCAAACATTTAATAATTAACTACTTTATAAATAGTATTACCATCTTGCCACTTGCTGTTTGAGTTCTTTTATATCTAAATAATCGTTAGCAAAAGCTTTTCGTAAAAGTGGATGAGGAATAAATTCATCATATTTTTGAATTTTTGGTGCTTCGGAAGTACTTACTAAATCTTCTGGGGTAATTTTTTGCTCACACAATGAAGTAATTTCGTCATAAAGATATTTAAATTTATCCTTACCTATTTTAATTGTCAAATAATAGGGATTTACACCACCAATACTTGTAATTTCTAACGATTCTCGACAGTAAGAGTTCAGCAATCTTTCTAAGGTGCGATAAGCAACCGTACCCATCCAAGGAAAAATGCAGCATTTACCTTTTTCTAATTGCAAGATATTCTGCTTATCTAATCCAACCTGCTGCACCAATTGGCGAACTTTCTGTAAACGTTGCGAAGCATTTTTCTGCAAGTAGGTATAATCGACATTTTCAAATAAAACTTGCTGCATTCGTTGTAAAACTCTTGTATGAATAACGCCACCACCACTACGCCAATAAATACTAGCTTTACCCTCAGCTTGTTTAACAAAAATCGCCTTTTTTTTGAAATCAACTTCTACAACTTCCCAAGTTCTCCCAGCTAAAGCAAATTGATTACCAACCGGAGGCGGCGTTACGATACTGCCAATTTCCGTTGTACCTTGCTTAACAAGATATTCTTGCTGATCAGCAAAGACAGCATAAAACTGAAATTTTCTCACAACCTTTTCTCCTGCTAAACCCAGGATTAATTTACCTTGTTCGGTTTGTTGGATATGATTAATATCTACTAAATAGCGTAGCAATAGTTGAAAATCTTCTTTGGAAATAGCAGCAAAAGTTTGCAGACTAAAAATTTGTTTAGCTAAGGCATTAGGTGAAAGTTCCCCTGTTGCTGTTAAAATACTCATTGTCTGGTGATAAAGCAAACTCAAAGGATATTTAATCAGTCTGATTGGCTCAATCCATTGCTCTTCTAAATAAAGTTGAATAATAGCGATACACTGCAAAAGTTGCCACGGAATTTGCTCTGGTAGAGAAGCTTCTGATAATGGCTGCTCTTCAGCGCAGATAAAGCGCATATCAGCAGCTTCATTTCTTCTACCACTGCGTCCCAAGCGCTGTAAAAAGCTAGCTACAGATAAAGGTGATTCTAACTGAATAACTCGTTCTAAATAACCAATATCTATGCCTAATTCTAAAGTCAAAGTGGCAGCAGTAACAGCTGGATTATGAGGTTCACGCATCGCATTTTCAGCTGCTTGCCGCAAGCTAGCAGATATACTCCCATGATGTACATGATATATATCTGGGAGTCCTTGTTTTGTGGCAATTTGTCGCAAAGATGCAATTACAGATTCGGTACGCGTCCGATTATTAGCAAATATTAGGCATTTACGAGACTTGCTGAGGTTAAAAATATATTGTTCATCAGCTGTAGCCTCTAGTTCATCTACTTCATCAGTAATATAAAAATGTTCTACAGCTAGTTTTATTTGGCGTTTTATGCCCTCTGTTTTTGGTGTAATTACTGGCTTTTCCGTTCCAGAACGCAACCAATCTTCAGCTATTGAGTAATCACCAAGGGTCGCCGATAAACCAATACGGCGTGGTTGTTTTTGGGTTAACTTTGCTAAACGTTGTAATTGGCAAATGATTTGACAACCGCGTTCTGAACCCATAAAAGCGTGAATTTCATCAATGATCACAAACCTTAAATCACCAAATAAACGAAGTAGGTCGTTATTTTTGTTGATTAACAAACTTTCTAGAGATTCTGGTGTAATCTGTAAGATGCCTTGTGGATTCTTTAAAAGCTTATTTTTTCGAGTTTGAGAAACATCACCATGCCAGTGCCAAACTGGAATATCTGCTTCTTTTAGTAAGTCGTTGAGACGCTCAAATTGGTCATTAATTAAAGCTTTAATTGGACTAATGTATAATACACCTATAGTTGTAGCAGGATTAGCGTGTAATAGAGTCAAAACTGGCAGAAAGGCTGCTTCTGTTTTACCCGCAGCTGTTGCAGCAGTAATTAGCAAGTGAGCATCAGTGTCAAATATCACTTGACAAGCGGCAATTTGAACTGGCCGCAATTCAGTCCACTGATGATGATAAATATACTCTTGGATGAAGGGTGCAAGTCGGCTAAAGGCATCGCTCATGTTTTTTAGGAATAATTTAGTAATAGGTAAGTCGGCGTTGGTGAATGGAAATATGAGTTTGTGTCACGCAGAGACGCAGAGGCGCAGAGAGTAGGAGAGTAAGAGTTAATTTGAAAAATTTTGTTGATTTTCTCTCTATTGACTCAAGGCAGATTAACATTCGTCAATCAAAATGAAGTAATAGGGACAAGTATATAATTAGGCAAAAGCTATGAAGAAGTATAAGGAAATATTGCGTGTTGTCCTTGCTATATCAATCATTGTGGTTGGAGTGACACACTTTGTTAATCCAGAACCCTATGTCAAAATTATGCCGCCCCAACTTCCTTACCCTTTAGGATTAGTTTATCTCAGTGGCTTTTATGAAATTTTGGGGGGTATCGGGTTATTAGTTCCGCCTGTAAGTCAAGCTGCTGCTTGGGGACTTATTGCTCTTTTTATTGCGGTTTTCCCTGCTAATATCAATATGGCGGTTAATCATATTAAGCTGGAACACATACCAGATTCTCCTTGGGTACACGTAATTAGACTTCCCTTTCAAGCAGTTTTAATTGCTTGGGCTTGGTGGTACACGAAATCTGCTGATTGGGAAAAACAAGCTTCTATCATTCCTAAATCACTGATTCCCAAAGGACTAAAATTAAAATGAGTGCGTTTTTATATCTGAATCATGCGCGTTGCAAGTTTGTTTGGCATAACACTTTCATTAATTATAGGCATTGGGGGAATTGCCGCTCCAGTGACTCAAGCAGTACAACTTAGAGATGGCACAGTTTACTTTGTCCAACCGCCGAAACTCGTCAACGCCACGACTACTTACAAAGATGTGAATGTTTGGGGCGCGACTTACTATTTCACTATTAACGTGCCGGAAAATGCTGGAGAATCCCTCCAGAGAGTAACGATCGCCCAACGTGAGGGAGCAGAAAACATCCGCTACAATCTTGATGATACCCGTGCCTTTGTAGGAACACGCGATCGCGATCGCCAAGAATCTCGGCTGACACTAGGCGCAGTCACAAGCGATCGCAAAGCACGCACGGTTACTGTAAACTTTGAACCACCTGTAACTCCGGGACAGACAGTTACTATTGCCCTGCGCCCTGTGAATAATCCCAGCTTTTCTGGTGTTTACTTACTAGGTGTTACAGCGTTCCCGGTGGGTGAGCAATCCCACGGGCAATTTCTTGGCTTTGGACGGTTTCAGTTTTACAGCAATAGCAGCAGCTGGTGGTTTCCATAGGCAGCATTACATAGGGCTTGCTGAACAAAAGTGAAACATAGTCTAGGTAAGGGTTTTGAGCATTTTTTCACCAAGCAAGTGCAAGACTATAGCATCCAGAGGTTCAAAAACCTTGCACTTTCGTCGGCGAGCGCCGGGCAAATTGGG
>NZ_JBGTFY010000081.1:0-5039 GCF_041747015.1 Nostoc sp. | reverse complement strand
CCAACGCTTGGAAAATCCTGTTGGCACTGACATTGAGCGTGTGCGTGATTGGATTGACCGCTTTACAGCCAGCCGTAAAATTCAGCTTTCAGAACAGCAACGCCAAGCTGTAGAAACAGCAGCCTACTCCAAAATCATGATCCTCACAGGTGGTCCTGGCGTTGGAAAGACTTTCACCACCCACACCATAGTTAGTTTATGGAAAGCAATGGGTAAATCTATTGCTTTGGCTGCACCAACTGGACGCGCTGCTCAACGCTTGGGTGAAATGACTGGGCTAGAAGCCAAAACCATACATCGCTTGTTGGAATTTGACCCCAGGACAAGAGGATTTAAATGTGACAGTGACAATCCTTTGCCCCATACAGCAATTATCGTTGATGAAGCTTCGATGCTTGATTTATTTCTGGCTTACTCCTTGGTTAAAGCAGTATTGGCTGGCGCTCTACTGTTGTTGGTGGGTGACATTGACCAGTTACCATCTGTGGGCCCAGGTCAAATACTTGCTGACCTGATTAATTCTGGGCGAGTTCCCGTGGTGCGGTTGACCCAGGTATTCCGCCAAGCTCAAACAAGTGCTATTATCACTGCTGCTCACCAAACTAATCGAGGAATTTATCCGACAATTGAGCCAATTTGCGACAATCCCGTGTCTGATTGCCTATGGCATGGCGGCGGACATCAGCCAGAACATGGTGTACAGGCAATCTGCGAGTTGATTACCGATTTGATTCCCCGCCTAGGTTTTAATCCTTCCACTGATGTGCAAGTACTTTGTCCAATGTCGCGGGGCTTGGTAGGGACTCGCAACCTTAATACTGTGTTGCAGCAGTTGATTAATCCACCTACCCCCGACAAGGTGGAAATTAATAGAGGTGGGATGATACTGCGAGTTGGCGATCGCGTCATTCAACAAATGAATGATTACCAGCGTGAAGTCTTCAATGGGGATTTGGGAATTATCACCGAGATTGATACTGTTGAACAAGAAGTAATTGTGCAGTATGGAGAGCGTACTGTGATTTATGACTATGCTGATCTCAACGAAATTACTTTAGCCTGGAGCGTGACTATTCATAAAAGCCAGGGTTCAGAGTATCCGGTGGTGATTATGCCAATTTATATGCAGCATTATATGATGTTAACCCGAAACCTGTTTTACACTGGTATAACTCGTGCCAAGAAGTTAGCGATCGTGGTTGGAGCTAAAAAAGCGATATCTCTAGCGGTGCGCTCTACCGATGACCAAAAGCGCTACACAAGGTTAAAGCAGAGGTTACTTCAGGCATGACTGAAACAGAATTTTGAATTTTGGATTCAAAAAAGGTCAGAAGGAGATAACTTATGGAATATCGGCAGTTAGGTAAACACGGCATTCGTGTCTTCTAGGGAATAACATTAGCCACGACGAAACAGAGTTTCGAGATAAACTTGGGAAACACCGCGATCTCCATCAGCATTTTGCAGCAGAAACAGAGAGATAGCTGCGGTAATAAGCCGATTCTCATCCCAATCAGGATGTTTTTCTAAGTAGGTGTTGAGAGATTGATGTAGTGTTTCGGGAAGAGTAGTAAAAATGTTTTGGGTTGAGTTCATATAATAAAAGCTTCAGAAAAAGCAAATCAATAGGGACAACAAGCTAAAGGTGATACAGTGCAAGTACAGTTTCACCCATTCAATGCTAGCCGCACCACTGGCACTAACAACTGAATAGTTTTATACAGTTGATGCTCAAAATGGAACAGGCGGCAAAGGCTAGTGGATTTATTTTGTGCTGATTGGCTCAGTTTGTCAATGTTGCAAAATGTTAAAGATAAATATAGAAAAAATAAATAATTACGTGAAAGCTAGGGTTAGAAGTAGGTTTTGTTTACGTTACGTAATAATAACTCAGTAAAGCAGACTGATTGCTACAGACATGACAAAATACCCATTGGGTGAACAGAAGCCGATTATCTTGTAAAACAACTGTGGAAAACAGCAGAAATAGCTGTAGAAAGTCTGTGGAATCTGGCAGGAAAGGTAGAGGTAATGATAAGAATTGCAAAAAGTTCAGATTTGTAATCTCTGCCGTTGCAGTGTAATATCGGCCTCAGTATTCCCAAGGAGCTAATCATGAGAGGATGGGTAAACGATCCACATTCAGGAGGGGTAAAAATCCCGGAGCAGGTCAAACAGAGAACAAAGCACCGGATATTAACTTATGCAGAGCAGCATTATGCAGGAAAATACATACGTATTGAAGTCCGTTTTAAGGGATATTTCTGTTACATAGATGCTTATAAAGAACCATTTCTACCAGACAATGATGACCTATCAATGTTTAAAATAACACGCTCTGAATATATAGAGAGAGCCAAAAATACACCAATTCATCTGTGTCGATTGCGGTACAAAGGGAATGAAGAGAAATGGACAAAGGCTTTTTATACCTATAGTAATGAAAAGTACGAACCTAGCGTATTTAACAATGGTACTTTTTATGGGACACCAGAAGAGGCATTTCAAAGTTCAGCATTGTATTTAGATTAATCAAATTTCGACAGATTTAATGATTTTTGAGATAGAAATATAAAATTGTTTGGCTCATAAAAAAGTAACAATATCGCTCAATATGTCTGAATTTTATACGTTTCAACCTTTACCGCTAATTAATCCTAGCTTGGATATTAGTGAGAATCACTACTGAAATTACCATTAGAGATTATCTAGCTAAATACGATCGGCAAGAAGCGCCTCTGTTTCTAGGTTTATAAGATATTATCTAACTGCATCACAGTGTTAGTTATTTGTGAAAAACACGGAATTTTTGAGGGTTACGAAATGTAGGATAATATGTCTGGACGCTAAATAATCATCGAATGATAAATTTGCAATTTCCTAATGATTGGCAGAGAGTAATAGCTGAAGAATTTAAACAACCTTACTTTACTAAACTTCAAGAGTTTCTAATAAGTGAAAGGTTATCTTATACTATCTATCCAGCTAAAGAAGAGACATTTTCTGCTTTTGAACTGACACCTTACGACCAAGTAAAAGTCGTATTGCTGGGACAAGATCCATATCACAATGAAAACCAAGCACATGGTTTATGTTTTTCAGTAAGACCAGGGGTAAAACCACCTCCATCACTTGGCAACATATTTAAAGAACTTAAACAAGATATTGGATTTGAAACCCCAAATAATGGCTATCTTGTAACATGGGCTAAACAGGGTGTATTGATGTTAAATACAGTACTAAGTGTCAGAGTAGGCATGGCAAATTCTCATAAAAATAAGGGTTGGGAAACTTTTACAGATGTGGTAATTAGTAAAATTAGCCAGAAACCTGCACCTGTGATCTTTGTGCTGTGGGGTAAGGATGCACAAAAGAAATTAAAGCTGATAGATACTAACAAAAATATCATAATTCAATCAGCACATCCTTCACCACTTTCTGCTCACAATGGTTTTTTTGGCAGCAAGCCCTTTTCAGCTATTAATTCTGCATTAATTTCTTATGGACAATCAGAAATTAATTGGCAAATACCAAATATTTAAAAATTAAATACTTTATTAAAGATAAAGAAAACTATGAGCGAGTACCAGTATTACGAATTCCAGGCATTAGACCGACCATTAACTGCATCAGAACAAGCATATATAAGTAGTTTATCTAGTCGGGTACAACTGAGTGCAACAAACGCAATTTTTACCTACAGCTATGGAGACTTTCGATGTGAACCCAAGGAAGTTCTAGAAAAGTGTTTCGACATCATGTTATACATGGCGAATTGGGGAACGCGACAATTAATGTTTCGTTTCCCTAAAACAGTGGTTGCTCCATCAGTTTTTGAACCTTATTGTTTAGCTGATAAAATTACTGTATCAAGTAGCAAAAATTATGTAATTGTAGATATCAGTATCCAGGATGAAGAATATGGAGATTGGATAGAAGGAGAGGGATGGCTAGCGAAGTTAGTGCAATTGCGTGATGATATTTTGCAAGGAGATTACCGAGTTTTCTATCTGGCTTGGTTAAAAGCAGCTTCAATAGCAATTGAAGAAGGGGAAGATGAAGAAGATTTAGTTGAACCACCTGTCCCAGCCAATTTGAAAAAGCTACCTGATGCGATTGGGACTTTTATAGAGTTATTTGATATTGACCAGGATTTAATTGCATCGGCATCTCAAGTGAGTATTGATAAAAAAGAAAATACTGAACCCATAAAAGAGTGGATTACAGCTTTGTCATCAGAGGAAAAAGACTATTTTCTTTTGAAATTGGCAACAGGTGAAATTAATGTTGGAATACAACTTATAAACCGACTGCGCGAACTATTTAAAATTCGGAAAAGTGATAGCAATTATGATACTCACAGACGCTCATTCTCCCAGTTACTAGAAAATGCTAATGAGCAAATGCAACAGCTTCAGCAACGAGAAAAATTAGCAGCACAACAGGAAAAAATCCGGAAGTTAGAAGTTCTAGCTAAAAATCAAGATAAAGTATGGTCAGATATATATAAGTTACTTGAATTCAAGCAATCCAAAACTTATGACCAAGCAGTTGCACATCTAATTGACTTACGGGAATTGGCTGAATATCAAGGAAAGCTAGAGGAGTTCAAAGCTTCTATTAAGCAGATGCAAAAAAATTATAGCACCCGGAATGGATTGCTATCGCGCCTGAAAAAAGTTGGATTATTGTAAATTCTCTAAGTGTACAATTTTTCTTTTCTGACATGGTGATGCTGATTACCATTTTACATTCATGGTATGAAGCCCCTATTTTTAAATAGGTCGAATAAAAAAAGAAGATTTTTAAGGCACGTAGTGCGATAACTTAGCAGTGCGGAGCCGGAGCCGCTCCGCCTCCGGTCCATATTTGAAACAAGAGCTTTTAAGTTACTTATTCCCTATACTTTTGCAGAAATTGACCCAGAAATTAAATTCCTGAGCTAAGTATCAAAAAGTTGCAACTGGTGGTCTAGGCGGCTAAACGAAGAATTTGATCTAGCTCACGTGAGCGTGGCGTCAAGTCCCCTTCAGGAGCGG
>NZ_JBGTFY010000080.1:0-5524 GCF_041747015.1 Nostoc sp. | reverse complement strand
CCGCTCCTGAAGGGGACTTGACGCCACGCTCACGTGAGCTAGATCAAATTCTTCGTTTAGCCGCCTAGACCACCAGTTGCAACTTTTTGATACTTAGCTCAGGAATTTAATTTCTGGGTCAATTTCTGCAAAAGTATAGGGTACATATAAATGTCAAGTTATTAATTTTCTAAAATTTACATACATAAGTACGTAAGTACTCTTGACTATAAAATCATTGGCTAGCGAATTTATTCTGGAAAATACTAGTATTATTACTAGGCTTTTTTATTTATTTTTCGTATAGGATTGTCCTAATTTCAATCTCAACTAGTAAAGATTTCGTAGTGACAACTTGATGGCTGAGAAGCTAAAAATCTTATGCTGCCGTCTGCTTCTCGTAAAATACGGAGCGATTCTTATTTTCTCTTATTAGAGACGCTATGTTCACTCCGTTACGCTCAGAATGAGAAATTTATACTTCACGTATACTTTATGAGACATCTTCTCAGTTCTTATGCTTAGTACTAAAGTTTTCACTACGAACTTTACAGTCAAATAGTCATGTATTGGATAAAGCAAAACACGATTCAAGCCAGTAACTAACATAAAGACATGGAAGAACATCTGCACTATTGGGCGATTCTGAAACGTCGGTGGTTGCCTGCATCTATAGTTTTTGGGCTACTTTTGACATTAGCTATAGTTAAGACTCTACTAGAAACACCAATTTATCAGGCAACAAGCCAGTTAGTCTTAAAAAAGAGTTCTACCTCTTCGCTTACCGGAGTTGGAAACCAATTAGGACAGTTAGAGAATTCGGTAAGTGGTAGACCTTTAGGAACCGAAGTTGCAGTTCTGCGTTCTTGGCCTATAGCTGAAAGGACTATCAACGCTCTCCGCCTGAATATCAGCCCTCTGATATTCTTAAAAGACCTACAAGTAAAAAATTTAGAAAACACTGATCTTCTAGAACTTTCTTATGTAGATACAGACCCTAGAAAGGCTGCTGCAATTGTCAATACCTTAATGAAGGTCTATATAGAAAGTGATATTAATGCCAATCGCGCTCAAACCAGGTCAGCCAGGGACTTTATCGCCCAACAGTTACCACTGAGAAAAAAGGCATTACAATCGGCTGAACAAAGGTTGCAAATTTTTAAACAGCAGAATAGAGTTTTAGACCTCAAAGCAGAAGCATCATCGACTGTTTCAATTCTTACTGATTTAGAAAGACAAGTCGCTGTAACTAGGACTGATTTGGCATCTCAAACTGCACAGATGGAATCAATTAAGCAAATCTTTGGTGTGAGTTCACAAGAAGCTGTAATTTCAGGTTTTGTGAGTGAGTCTCCATCAACTAGTTTGGCTCTCGGACAGTTGCAAGATACCCAACAAAAAATTCAACTTCTCAGCCTACGTTTGACAGATAGCCATCCTACGGTGATTAACCTTAAGGAACAAGAAGCGGTTCTCAAACAACAACTTCAGCAGCGAATAGAACAAAGTTTTGTAGGTAACGCAGGGCGTTTAAATCAAACCACAAATCCTGAAAACATTGTGCAGCTTAGAAGTGACGGTCTGCAACAAGGACTTCTTGCTAACTACGTTAGCACCGAAGCAGAACGTCTCAGTTTGCAGGTACGGCTGAAAGCTTTAGCTGAAATCATCATATTTTATAGACAAAGAGCTAATAACTTGCCACAGTTGGAGTTGCAGCACCGTCAGCTAGAGCGTGAAATAGCTGCAACTGAGTTTAGTTATCAAAACCTTCTAGCTCGGTATCAAGAACTTCAAGTGGCAGAAAATCTCCAGGTAAGTAACGCTTTGGTCGTGACACCTGCATTAATTCCAGAAGTGCCTATTAAAAGCCGTCAATATATAAATTTGCTGCAAGGGATTATTGGTGGACTTGTTCTAGGTGCAGCTACAGCCTTGGTTTTGGAAAAATTTGACAAAACTGTTAAAACGGCTCAATCTGCCAAAGATTTATTAGACTACACCTTACTAGGTTCTATTCCACGATTTACCAATGATAATCTTATTCCAGAAGTAATCGTCAAAGATGAACCTAATTCCGCTGTCAGTGAAGCTTTTCGGATGTTGGAAACTAACCTGAGAGTTTTTAATTCAGAGCAGCTAATCAAAGTCATTGTGGTATCGAGCGCTGTACCTAAAGAAGGTAAATCGACAATTGCTGCTAACCTAGCCGTTTCTATGTCTCAACTTGGTCGTAAGGTTTTGTTGGTAGATGCAGATTTACGTAATCCTAGTCAACACAAAATCTGGGAAATCCCAAATAAAACTGGCTTAAGCCACGTTCTGAGAAGCCAGTCAAATTTAGAGATGGCTGTGACTGAAGTTGTATCCAACTTGGAAGTTTTAACGGCTGGTGAACTGAATAACAACCCTGCTGCGCTGCTTGGTTCTAGCCAAATGGCTGTATTTGTGGGACAAGTCGCACAAAAATATGACTTTGTGATTATCGATACTCCACCTTTAACCGTAGCTGCTGATGCAACTATTTTGGGCAAAGTGGCGAATGGAATTTTGTTTGTAGTTCGTCCAGGAATAGCTGATGCTGATAGTCTTTCTCTCTCTAAAGAACTGTTAGAGAAGGCTGACCAAAATGTTTTAGGTATAGCGATTAATGGGGTAAAAGCTAACCAGCAATATTATGGCTACGCAATGAGTAAAGTTTAATAAATTTTGATGAGCCATTGAAAAATGGTAATCGATTTTGGGGCGATCGCACTGCAATTGGCAAATTAAATAAAAGTAGCGAGATCAACTTGTTTAGAGAAACTCATCATAAACTTTCGCCCACATAGAAATTTTTAGGTGATAAAGTTTTGTCAGGATCTCGCTTGAGGAATCTGGCCTTTTGCTGCAAGAGGTTAAAAGGTTTGACATAACTTAATATCTTGCACTTTGTTAATCCACTAACTTAATTGGCTACATTTCAGTAAAATTACATATTGTCAATTCGGAGGTTTTGCATCTAGATTATTATCGTGTTTATGTAATTACTTTTACAAAAGGAGTATTTTGATGGGTAAAATACAAAAAATTATCAATGATAGTGATAATTATCAAGTTGTTAGTGCTAACTATGCTTCTTGGAGATCAGGGACAATCTTAATAACTTTTTTTCTACTGTTGACAGCTGTTTTCATCCAATCGGCAGTTGCTGTGGATAGTGTTGTTTCTAAAAGTAAAGAGGATAAATTTAGCATATTTAGACTTAATTCACAACCATACATTAGCTTACGCCAAAGATTGCTGGTATCTAAAAAAATTAATGTGGCTAGCGTTGTTTCTAAAAGTAAAGAGGACAGATTTAGCGTATCTGAACTTAATTCACAACCAGATATTAGCTTACGGCAAAGATTGCTGGCATCTAAAAAAATTAATGTGGATAGTGTTGTTTCTGAAAGTAAAGAGGCTCAATTTAGAATATTTGGACTTAGTTCACAACCACATACTAGCTTACGGCAAAGATTGCTGGCATCTAAAAGAACTAATCTTGTTGCTGAATTAGAGAGCATAAGTATTATTGATGGTTTTACTACTAATATTAAGCCTGAAAAATTTAGTGATTACCTTTCTGTAGACAACAGTCGTCTGGAATCTCAAAAGCTGTTAGTAACTAATGATAATTTAGAGAAGGAAATAACTGCTTATCCTTTTAGTAATACTGATTTGCATTTAAAAGAGCAGACTAATGTATTGCAGCAGAAACAATCTCAAATTATTGTACAAATAGACTCTTCAGATACAGTAGGTGATACTTTTGGCGAGACTAATAAATTACGCCAAGAACTTTTAATTGATCCCATTACGACGTTACGTGAACCGACAAGAGCTGCCCCTGGTTCAACTGCTGGTACTCCTTCTGCCTATGGTGCAAGTTTTGGTCAAGCCTATATTGGCGGTGGTTTACTTTTCCCTCTAGATGAGAATGAAGATAGGGTAGATGGTTCTTTGTCTGTTGGTTTTGGTTTAGGAAATGCGGTTAAATCTGTAGGATTGGAAGTTAATATCAATATTACTAGTGTAGGTGGTGGTGACAGTTTTGATTTTGGCGATAGTGGCGGTGTAGGTTTTAAACTACACAGATATTTGGGCGATGGTACAGCCGTAGCTATTGGGTGGTCAAATCCGATTAAATGGGGAGATGTTACTAATGCTAAAGATACCATCTATGGAGTAATTACTAAGTCATTTGCACTGCAACCAAATAACCTAAATAATAAGTTACCTCTAACTGTTTCGGTAGGTCTTGGCAGTGGTGCTTTTCGTTCTAAAGGTGCAATAGCAGCAGATGAAAATGATATTAATCTTTTTGCTAGTTTAGGTTTGAGAGTGATACCTGAAGTATCCTTAGTAACTAGCTGGACAGGAAATCGTCTCAACATGGGTGCGTCTTTTGCTCCCTTCAAAAACAGCCCTATAGTTATCAATACTATTTTCACAGATGTTACTAGCAATCTTGATACTGGCTTAGGTTTTGCATTGAGTGCAGGGTACATTTTTCGGTTTTAACTGCTGAGTTATCTTGAAATCTCATTAACAATAAAAACAATGAAAAAACAATCATTATTTCTCACTTTTGCTCTAGCATTCACCTTTTTCACTTATCTAGTGGGTAGGCCTACTATAGTAAATGCTGGTAGTGCTAACATCACAGGGGGGAGTGAAGATTCTACTTCCTCATCTGGGGAGAATTTTAACCCAGAAAATTTACAATCCCCTGGTGAACTTGTACCTGGGGTTAATGTGGAGCTTAGGAGTAATGGTAGGATTAGCGTATCAACAGAAGTTCAGAATATTCTGAATAGAATTATCGTTAATAGATTCAGTCAAACTTCATCTGCAAATAGCCCGACTTACGTCATTATAGTTATCTTACGGGGTGACTCGAATGCAGAAGTAGCAGCTAATGAGGTACAGATTCGTTTCGTGAATTTAGGAGCACCACCGAAACGAGTACAATCATTGCTAGTTGCTTTATTGGGTCTAACCAGAAGTAAATCAGCATCTATATTAGGTGTTCCTGTTGGACAATTACAACCAGTGCAGCTAGTTGCTAGCACGAAAAGATTAATGGGAGATTTAATGATAGCTCAGAAAGGAGAAACACCAAATGTGGATATCCAAAACCTAAGTGATGCTATTAATGCTTACAACAATATTGTGATGGAAAGCAGTCCGGAAGTGCTGCAAAAACTTGCAAAAGATCCGCAATTTTTAGAAGTTGGTAAGCTGCTTAAGCAATTAAGGGCTGCCCTGAATAAAAGTTAAAAGTTAGATGTGGTGACAATACGGTTCGGTTAAGATCCCCCCGCCTGTGGCGACCCCCTTAAAAAGGGGGTTATTAGAAGAAAAAGCCCCCCTGTTTAAGGGGGGGTTGGGGGGATCTCTGAGGAATAAACATGTTAACCGAACTGTATTGAATGTGGTGCAATTCAGAATCCTCTGGTTAAAGGCGGAGGATTGTTATTAAAAAATATGCAGATTGATTATCAAATCAATAATGTTTTAT
>NZ_JBGTFY010000079.1:0-18123 GCF_041747015.1 Nostoc sp. | reverse complement strand
TCATTGCTAGGGCATCAATGTAGAGAGGTTCTGCATCGCTGTACCGCCCTTGACTTTTGTAGAGGAATGCTAAATTGTTCAAGCTAGTAGCCACATTGGGATGGTCGCTAGCAAACAGGCGCTTTGTCATTGCCAGGGCATCAATTAAGAGAGGTTCTGCATCGCTGTAGCGCCCTTGGCTATCGTAGAGTGCTGCTAAATTGTTCAAGCTAGTAGCGACATTGGGATGGTCGCCAGCAAACAGCCGTCTTATCATTGCCAGGGCATCATTTAAGAGAGGTTTGGCATCGCTGTAGCGCCCTTGGCTATTGTAGAGTGCTGCTAAATTGTTCAAGCTAATAGCGACATTGGGATGGTCGCCAGTAAACAGGCGCTGTTTCATTGCCAGGGCATCAATTAAGAGAGGTTCGGCATCGCTGTAAATCCCTTGGCTATTGTAGAGTTCTGCTAAATTGTTCAAGCTAATAGCGACATCGGGATGGTCGCCAGTAAACAGGCGCTGTTTCATTGCCAAGGCTTGAGTGTAGAGAGGTTCGGCATCGCTGTAGCGCGCTTGGCTCTTGTAGAGTCCTGCTAAATTGCTCAAGCTAATAGCGGCTCGATCTCTGCAATTAAACGGTTTCCCAGGTCTTCCAGATGAAGAACAATATCTCTGATGCTTTCAATCTGCTCAGAAGTTGGTGAATCGGGAAGTATTTGGGCTTTAGCTATCATGGCGATCGCAAAGGTTGTTTCTAAAACTGATTTGGTTTCGCCAGCATTCGCTAACTGCTCTTGCAAAAACCACCGCACTAAAGCATGAATTTTATAATATCCTTCTCTTTCTTCTACCAATTGCAGCAAGTTACGCCCGTAGAGTTGCTTTTTAGCTTCGTTCAATTCATTTTCTGACCAAGTTAGCTGCCTTTCTTCCTGATTTTCTGCTTTCCCTCCACCTGTCGCCACCCAAATAACCAAATCCCAAAGAATCAGTGCAGGAGAAAATAAACTCAAAAATATTCCTAGTTGTTGCGCCAGTGGGTCAAGTTCTTCCCAAGTTAAAGCAAAGGCGGCTTTGACTCCCAGTTGAATTGAGTTGAGAGTTTCCCGGTCTTGTAAAGCTGACTCTGCTAATTTACGTTTTTGCAATCGCCCAAACATCATATCTAAAGATATTTCCGGGTCGCGTACTAAATAACCTCCAACTAACTCTATCCCCAAGGGCAAATATTCCAGACATTCACAGATTGCGATCGCGGCTTGTGGTTGGTTTTCAACTCGCTTATCTCTTTCCCCCAACAGTAGTTTTAACAGTTCTACGGCTTTTCCTGGTTCTTTTTGGGGCGAGAGAACATCTAAAGAAATTTCTTGAATAACATTCCGGTCTAAATTCCGCAGTCGAGTAGTCACCAGAACTCGAAAGCGGTTATCGTTGGGAACGACTTCGCTGAAGTTGGCTAGGTTGGTTACGTCATCGAAGACGATTAAAATAGGCAAGGGAGAATTAGGATATTTAGACCAACACCAAGCAACTTGTTCTTTAAGGCTTAAAAGTTTTCCTCCTAATTCTTGGGGAATCTCAAAATCAGATTGCAACCGGAAAAACTCTAAAACTTCGGCGGCGAGATTGGTTGCTCTGTCGTTAAACCAGGTAATTCCGCCATAATCTTCTTGATATCGTCTTGCGTATTGGGTGGCTAATTCAGTTTTGCCCACGCCACCCATTCCCGCTATTGCTACATAGTCTCTGCGCTGCAAGTCTTCGTGCAGCATTGTCAGTTCGGTTTCTCGCCCAACAAAATGGAGGGAACCGCGAGGGATATATTTTGTGGGAGTTAGCTGTTTCTGCCCGTTAATAATTTGAGTGCCAATGTTAACTTGAGCGCCAGGGGCAGCAAAAACACCAATTTTTTCGGCAAACTTCCCGGAGTCTTCAGGCATACATAATAAAGTTAAATGCCATTACAGCAGTTTTCATTTATTTGAACCATATCTGTTGTAGGGGCAAGCAATGCTCATACGTGGCAACTTAAGATGAAAGCCTAGTTTGATAAGAAGAGTGAAAATTCTATGTACCACCTAGCTTTTAGATCCCCCCTAACCCCCCTTAAAAAAGGGGGGAAAGTAGAATCTCTTGCCCCCTTTTTAAGGGGGTTGGGGGATCTAAAACGAGGATAAGTTCAGTGTTTGAGCTTAAGTTTACACCAATGAGCAATGCTGTGCCCCTACAGCGTGGTCTATTATCAGATTAAAAAGACATATTTTCAATATTTCCTGTCCCTCCTGGCATTACTACCTGACCAATTTTGTCTGCTAACTTTTCTAGGTTAGGCATAGCTAGAATTTCAGCAAGTTTAGGATTTGGCTCTGCTTTCGCTGCGGCGGCCAATTCTTGTGCAGCTTGAGCTACTTCAGGATTAGCTTTAGCTGCTGATTCAACCTCTAGTACAGCTTTGCCATAATCAAGTGCTTGTTCTGGTGCTTTCTCGATCGCAGCTACAGTATAAGGAGAATGTTTTTTCAGCGTAACCAGAAACTTGCCAGTCTTATCCCATAAAGCTTCGCCTACTTTTTCGCCAGTTTTTTCTAAGGCTTTAGTGGCAATTATAGAGCCGATCGCGATCGCCGCAGTAGTTAAAGGTTCCATCTGCTATTTTGACTATGTGTATCCTATTTACTTATTAACACACCACTTTGGTTCTAAATTCCGTAACTAAGTCCCGCTATTATAAATTGGTGCAAAATTCCAATTTCATCAACAAACGGATCGGTTTCATCAACAAACGGATCGGTTTCATCAACAAACGGATTGGTTTCATCAACAAACGGATCGGTTTCATCAACAAACGGATCAGTTTCATCAACAAACGGATCAGTTTCATCAACAACGCTATTATTTTGCGCTAAACACTGACTGCATTATTATATTAAATACTAAACTATGAGGATTATACTGTACTCTAATGTAGCTTTAGTGAGTCAAACTATTTATAAATCAAAATGATTGGAATACATTTATGCCTCGCCAAAAACTTACATACCGCATTTTAGAAAAAGCTGAATTGAGAGCAGCTGGACTTGCAGCAATTGATCCCAATATGGATTTTGGGGATGCTCGCAACTTGCAAAATATGCTCCAAATAATTGAGCAATATCGTAGCAAGATCACCACTTATAATACTGCTCTAATCGTGATTGACTCTGCTAAAACCGAGATGGAACTATTGAGAAAAATTTTAGGTGATCTCAGTGAGAAGATGCTTATTGGAGTTTCTTTTAGATACGGCAAAGATAGTAGTGAATATGAAATGGCGGGTGCTGTTCGCAAAAGCGATCGCATCCGTAAAAGCACGGCAACTCGCTTAAAAGCGGTAGCAGAAGAAACAACTGATGAGAATTCTAAAACTGAGTAGTCTCATTCATTTTTAAAGTATACGGTAAGACTACAACATTGTTCATTAGTATTTTTCTTTAGTCCGCGCAGGCGGACTTAGTTTGTGTAGCCGCGAATTCCACTCCTTAAGACGCTTGGGTTAAGATCCCCCCGCCTTCGGCGACCCCCTTAAAAAGGGGGTAAATAAAAGAGATATGAGCCCCCCTTTTTAAGGGGGGTTGGGGGGATCTCCGAACATTAAATATCACCAACCCAAGCGCATTGTTCACTCCCTACTCTCTACTTTTTCCAAGGGAGTTTGACTGTAAATCGACTACCTTTGCCTAACTGACTTTCAGCATGGACAGTACCACCGTGCAACTCTACAATTCTTTGCACCATTACTAATCCTAAACCGGTGCCTGCGGAGCGACGGGTATATGAATTTTCAACTTGGACAAAGGGTTGAAATAATTTGAAAAGGTCATCGGAAAGCATACCAATACCCGTATCTACCACACTGAAAAAGATATATTCGTTTGTAGAAGTTGGCTGAACTTCAATCCAGACTTTGCCTGCGTCTGAAGTAAACTTAACAGCATTGCTCAACAGGTTAATGAATGCTTGACGGATGCGGCGTTCATCGACTTGGATGGGTTCGAGTCCTTCAGGTACTTGTACACTTAGCTGAATATTTTTCTGCAATGCCAAATATTTTACAAAGCTGAGGCTGGAGTCACATAATCCCCGAATAGATGTAGGAGCTAGTTGCAATTCTATTTTGCTGGATTCGATTTTAGTCAAGTCGAGGATATTGTTGATTAGTTCCAGTAGATGCTTGCTGTTAGATTCCAGACTATTTATTGACTGGCGGTGTTCTTCACTCAAAGATTCGCAGACTTCATTTTGAAATGTTTTTGTGATTCTAAGAATGGAGTTGAGCGGAGTCGTCAATTCATCGGTGATGTTTGCTAAGAAGGTAGTTTTGGCACAATTTGCCACTTCGGCAGTTTCTTGAGCCTCACGCAGAGCGGATTCTGCTTGTTTGCGATCGCATACTTCTAAAGTCAGTGCGACAAATTCAGCAATTGAGCTAACAAAGTTTTGCTCAATCAGTTCCCATTTACGGGGAATATTAACTTGTTCATACAATATTATTCCCACCATTTTGCCCCCAACCCAAATGGGGACTGCAATTAGGGACGCTATATTTTCCGATTCTAGTAGGTTATCCCATAATTCCTGCACCCGTGGATCGTTACGAGTCTCAGTAACGATGATGGTATGTGCAGCCCCTAGAGCTTTAAAGTAGATCGGATAATCGGCGCGATTGTATTCTAAACCTGCCGAATGTTTTTGTTTGCTACGTTCGTAGAGACTTATACATTGTAGTTTGGTGCGGTCGCCATTGAATAACCACACCCCCACTCGTTCCACTTTTAAGGCATTCGCTGCTTTTTCTGTAATAACTTTGAATGCCGTTTCCATATTTCCCTCGGAAACCGCCCTGTGATTTGCCAGTTCTACTAGTGCCAGATTATGCTGCTCTAATTTTTGCTGATTATTAAGGCGTTCTTTAATCTCTTGCTGTAACTCTTGAGTTCGTAACTCAACTTGTAATTTTAACTCTTCATTTTTGCTAGCCAGTACGGTAATGGCTTGGCGTAATTGCTGCGCCATCTCATTAAAAGATCCAGCCAGCACTTCCACTTCATGAATGCCCTGTACTATCACCCCTGAATTTTCTTCATTGGTAAAATCGGCTGAAGTTGCCTGTTTGCCAAACTCTTTTACCGCTTTGCTTAAGTCCAAAATTGGCTGAGTTATCCAACGAGCGATCGCAATCCCCAATACACTCGCTACTCCTAAGACTCCCAGAAAGATAAAAATTGCGCTTTGAGTATTGCCTTCAATCTGCTCGTTGCCAATCGATAAGTATACACTTAATCCCACAGCTAGCAGAATTTGCAGCAGAAATGGCATTATGAGGACGCGATTTAGAGGCACACCTTTAACTAGGGAAAAAAATCCGCTTTGCCCAGGATTTTGACTCATTCCCTTGTTCCCCCTGCTTCCCCTTCCTGTCTAGTCCTGAGTACAACACCTCGGCTTCGCTGTCCTGTGGGCTTATGCATACTTTGCACTCAGTCGGGTCAAGTGCCAATATAGCACTTCTGGCAAAATATCAAAACTTTAATAAAACTTTCAAGGTGACTCGTAAAATCTCTTTTCTTTTCTCAGCGCTCTCTGCGGTTTAAAAGTAATTTATCTACCCTTATTAGGCGCAGAGAACACAGAGAAAAGAGGGATTATTAGCCATTTTAGCGATCGCTGTAAGTTACTCTTCAACTTTAGACATCAGCAGCCTTGATATCTCCGCGTGTGCCAACACGGCAGCAGGTTCGCTCTGGAGAGCATTGTAATACTTTCTCTCAAAGGTATTGCCCGTCTCTAAGGGCACAATTAACCTGCGGACATCAGCAATCAACTTTTGAAAATTGTCCAGCGATATAGGTTCATCAGCTTCGAGCATTTCATCAACTTGCACAACCATCTCAGAAATGCGATGTAACCAGGCAAATTGCTCATGAGCGATGACGAGCTGAAGCAGTTCTCCACTCGATACTCGTCCACTAACCTGTTCATAAGCGATGCGTTCTGTGTCCAGTAGCATCTTGTGAAGGTATAGTAATTTGTTTCGTAAATCACGCAGGTATTTATGTTGACGTATTCTTTGTAGAAGTGTGTTAGAAGTCAATGTTATTCACCCTCTTGTTACAATAGTCTTCAATGGCTTAAATAAATTTTTGCTTTAGTATTCATCAACCTCAGTTAATATATCGGTTTCTTTGTGAGGACGCATTGCAATTGACATATTTTTTTATAGCAGTTATATCTTATATTAGATTAATCATATATTAACATAAAATTATAACCAGTATATAGATAGAAGCTATCGAGCAAACATCAATTATGGGAAAACCGTCTTAATGTCGCTAGCATACGTAATTCTAGGTCTTCTTCAGCAGCAAGAAATGACAGGCTACGACCTTAAAACGAGCTGCTTTGATCAATATATTGCTCATTTGTGGCCAGCCGATCAGGCACAAATTTACAGAACCCTCGATAAGCTAGTTGAGCAAGGCTGGATTACCTGTAGGATTGAGATTCAGCACGATCGCCCCAACCGCAAAGTCTACAGCGTGATGGAGCTAGGGAAAGCCGAATTTGTCCGATGGCTTGGGACTTACCAACCCTTACCGATTTTACGAGAACAATTACTTGTTCAGTTGCATTTTGCAGAACAGTTGCCAAATGAAACCATCATTCATTTACTAGAGCAGCAATTGGTGGCTCGAAGCGAAAAGCTTACCGAATGTAAAACCATTGATTTGCCATCACTCGGTAATGAGTCTGCTAACCGTGAGCAGGTAATGCAAAGGCTGGTGCTGG
This sequence comes from Nostoc sp., assembly GCF_041747015.1. GTDB lineage: Bacteria > Cyanobacteriota > Cyanobacteriia > Cyanobacteriales > Nostocaceae > Nostoc. The sequence goes on along the minus strand of NZ_JBGTFY010000079.1, from coordinate 11,318 downwards.
AATTAGTTCTCCGCAGAGAACAAACTTATATTGATTGGTTGAAGATTGCGATCGATGTTATCAGTGACCAAAAGCCCTACGCATCACATTACCATATTCTGTAATTTTAATAAGTCAATATAATGTGTAGATTGGGTTATCAAGAAATCTTTGCAATCAGTTTAGCGATCGCAAGCATTAGCGTTTTGCTGATGGCTAAAGTCTTTAACTCTACTCAAAGAAGTGATACATAAACTAAAAAGTCAGAAGCCACTTGTATTCTAGCTCCTGACTTTCTTTTAAATGATTCCAGTAGATTTTGTCGCTCTACTCCTGGCTGGGAGCAGCAGGTTGTGCTTGAGGTTGTTGGCGTAAACGGCGCAAAGACTCCCGCAATTTGTTTTGGCTAGTGTTTTCTCTTCGCCGCCGATTTGTAGTTGTTTGTGGCTTTTGAGATGAATTGGTAGCTGCTCGTTCACGCCGGATGCGGCGTAGGGACTCCCTAGCATTTCCTTGAGTGCGAGTTGTCCTAGCTTCAGATGATGAACCTCTGGTAGTAGTTTCTCTTCTCTGAGGTTGCAACCGCCTACTAAATCCAGATTCTACCGATCTTGTAGTTGTAGTTTCATTAGATGTGGGTGTCAACCCTCTGCGCCTACGTTTTGGAGCTTCCTCTATGGAGTTGGTAGCCGTTGTCTGCTGGGTCCTCTCTTGTGCTTGTCTTTGTTGTCTTTGTCTGTTCCGTTCTTGGACTTGGCGGTATCGCCGTGAACCTTGTATAGCAAATTCAGTGCCTATCGATACTCCTTGTCTACCACCTTCTGCGGGTTTTAATTTCCAGTCACGCGCTTGTCTCAAAGTTTCTTCATCCAAATCGCGGTTTCCACTAGAGTTAGCAATTCGCACATTGGTAACATTACCTTGTGCATCAGTATCGACAGCTACTTCTACTCTGCCTTCAACTCCTCGTCGTCTTGCTGACTCAGGATACTTAGCATTACATTCGCGGCAGGCTGCACGACCATTACCATTGCCTGAACTGTTAATTTTTGGAGGTGTTGGCACTGTTGGCGCTGTTGCTACTGTTGGACGGTTTACTGGTTCATTACCACTTCCACTGCCACTGCCAGTACCAGTTCCACTGCCAATGCCGCTACCAATTCCACTGCCAATTCCACTGCCAATGCCAGTGCCAGTTCCGCTGGTTGTACCGACAGCGATCCCACTACCTGAGCCTAAACCAACACCAGAGCCGCCACCAGCCGAAGTTGCTTTGGAATCTTCAGATAGAGGCGATCGCGGAATGGATGCAGATTTTACAGGAACTTCTGAGTTGGTAGCAATTACTCTTGACGGCGTATTTGTCGGCTGTGACTTCTGAGCGATCGCTGTACTCTGTTCAAATTGCTGCGAAACTTTTTCTATAGGCTGTTTTTGGACAATTTTCACAGGAACTTCTGAGTTGGTAGCAATTACTCTTGACGGCGTATTTGTCGGCTGTGGCTTCTGAGCGATCGCTGTAATCTGTTCAAATTGCTGCGGAACTTTTTCTACTGGTGGAGTTTCTATAGGCTGTTTTTGGACAATAAGTGGTTCTTTTTTGATTTCTTTTGGAATCTCTGTGATTGGTTTTTCTGGTTCCGCAACTATAGAATCAATGATCGCCACCTCAATTGGTTCTTCTTCTGTGGGCATCCTCGTAAAATAATTACCTACGCCTGAGGACAGTACGCCGATATGCAGCGCCAGTGAACCTATTAGACTGTAAGTCAGAAAAGACTTGAGAGCCTCAACTTCTTTGGAACGTTGCTCGACAGTAATGCCAGAAAAGCTCATAGCTATTGCTACCTATTGTCACTAATTTAGTCATCTTAGAATGTACAGTTACAAATATCAAGTAAACAATTAAAATTACTTGTGATAGCATTATCGAACCCTGAATTAGCAAAAACGTCTTTTCAAACCACCAATATCATGGTTTTTAGACAAAATTAATTTTTCTTTAAATTAGATTAAATTAATTTATGTAAAACAAACGGACAAGTAAATAAAATCATCACATTACATTTGAAAAAATTATCATTGTATTTTATTGAGAAAAAGTTTCAGCTTTCCTTGCATTCTGGTAGTCTGATTTTGTATTGTGGATGACGTTGACGTTATAGAGGCACTACATGGGAATTCAGAATTTGTTTGCAGCAGGCGGTGTGGTCATGTGGCCTCTGCTGGCGTTTTCGGTATTGGGTGGGGCCCTGATCATTGAACGGATCAGATTTTGGGTACGGATCAACAAGCGTCAAAGCCTCGTGGTGCGAGATGTTTTGAATCTCTACCGACTCGATAATGTTGTGGGTGCAATGGATAAACTTCAAAAAAACGCAGATTTGCCACTTGCACGCATTTTTCTTGCTGCTTTAGAATTGGAAGAACCAAATCCAGAGGAATTTCGTTTGGCATTAGAAAGTGAAGCGCAGGCTGAGATACCTGTACTTAAACGTTTCCAAAACATTTTCGAGACAATCATTAGTTTGGCACCACTTTTGGGTCTTCTGGGTACAGTGTTAGGATTGATAACTTCTTTTGCCTCCCTAAATGTCGGTGATGTGGGAGGTAGCAAAACGACAAATGTTACATCTGGTATTAGTGAGGCTTTGGTATCAACAGCATCAGGATTAATAGTTGCAATATTTATACTCCTATTTGCCAATTCCTTCCGGGGACTGTACCAGCGGCAAATCGCACTAATTCAGGAGTATGGTGGACAACTAGAATTACTCTACCGTCGTCGTTATCAAAGAGGAGAAAAAGCTTATGCGTCTACCAGATGAACCAGAACTTCCACTACAAATCAATATTCTGCCGATGATTGACGTGATTTTTGCAATTTTGACATTTTTCATTATGTCAACACTGTTTTTAACGCGATCGGAAGGTTTGCCAGTAAATTTACCAAAGGCGGCCACGGCAAAACAACAGCAAGTTCCCTCTAGAATTACGATCACAGTAGATGAACAAGGAACGGTAAGTCTGAACCGTAAGCCAATTGCAGTTGATGATTTAACAGCGCAAGTGCGGACTTTGATTGGTTCTAACTCAGAAATGTTAGTGATTATTAATGCTGATGAAAAAGTTGGTCACGGTCGGGTAGTGGCTGTGATGGATCGGGTACGTCAGGTTGAGGGAGCAAAGTTAGCGATCGCTACTCAAAAAAGTAAGTAGAAATACAGGCTAAATCGAATTTCCAGATGTCTGAAACCAGTTTGATTAGGCTTTGTTTCACGAGCGCATTTATGGAGTTTGACCCAAAATCTCCAAACTGACTTCAGCATTCAGGACAGGGTAAATGCCTTAAATCCTTTTACCCCTTGCCCCTTCCCCCTCCCTCTCTTTGGTAATCTGTTCCTCATTCCCTACTTTTGCGGACACATTTCCTGCACTCTCTGGGGAAATTGCCGACACATCTGCTGGAATCCTTGAGGATTAATTTGCCACCAAGCAAACAATCCTAGACTTGTACCCCCTACAAGCAACGCCAACACTCCCCCTAGCATTACCCAGCGTTTACCCCGATTAGGTTTTGTGATTAGAGTTGGTGGGATTTCTATGGTTGCAAGTGGTTCCTCTGGAATGTCTAAATCCAGCAGCGTTTCTGAACTTTCTGTGAAAGAAGTTGGTTCTTGTAGTTCTTCTTGTAGTTGTGCTTCTATAATCTCTACTGGCGGCGGCGCGGGAGTAACAGGTGCTAAATATTTTGGGGAGACACGACAATGAGTCAGAACAACCGACGTATTATCACGCCCATTTTTTTCGTTTGCCAGGTTAATCCAGTTGCGGACAGCATCTTCAACTGTAACTTGACCAGCTAACAAAGGTTTTGCATAATCCTGCCAAGATTGTTCTACCCAGTTATTATCACTTAAACCATCAGAACATAGTAGCAATATGCCATCTTCTTCCACAATGAATCGCTGAACCTGAAGACGCAAAGATTCTGCATCTCTTGTACCCAACGCCTGAGTCAAGGCAGTAGCATCTGGTCTAAGAAGTGCCTTGCGATACAAATTTCTGGCAAAACGTACTTCTCGCGTTGCCACATCATCATCTACTGTCAGTAGCTGACAATAGTTGTGAGTAATCCAATAAGCACGGCTATCACCAACACTAGCCAAGTAAAGTTCATGGGCATTGTCTGATTGCCATCCAGCAGTCGTCTGAACTCGTTGCGGCAATTGCACAGCCATTACAAGGGTTGTCGCCATGCGTTCTTTGCCTTGGCGTTTTTGCTCGTTATTGCGGGCACAAATCACGTTATTTACCACCCGCAAGCTTGCTTCTAGTTGTTCCTGCAACAACTGTGGTGGTACAAGTCCAGTTTGTTCTGTTACCTCTGCTAGTAAGGCACGAATTTGCAACTTCACAGACTGCACTGCCAACTGACTGGCAACTTCGCCGCCTTCGTGTCCGCCAATGCCATCGCAAACAATGGACAAGTGCGGCAGTAAAGGTTCATCTAGGTTATTAAAACCATTGGGGTAGCAAGCGTCTTCATTTTGCGCCATTACTAAACCGATATCTGTAGAGCCTGCCACTTTTAGGACTAATGGCAATTCTGCAGCAGATGCTAGTAGTAAACTATTGAGTTGAATATTAATAGCTTCTAACTCAATCTCAGTTTCACACATCTGTTGAACTATGTTTTGTAACTCTCTGGCTACTGATGCCTTTGCAGACGCTACCCAGAACTGCCAACACTGTCCCAGATTTTGTAAACTCACCTTCTCGGTTGCTGGTGTCTGGTAGAGTTCCAACAGTCGTACACACCAACCTTGGACTCTCAAATTCTCTGCTACCAGTAAACTGCGGCTAAGTCCTAATTCTGATAAAGGTGTCCAAAGTTGGAGAATTTGCCACAGCCAATAAACTTGTCTTACCGCCGTTGCTTGCTCCCATGCCTCAACAACAGTTGGGTAAATATCTCCTGTCTCATCTATCGGCACATTTTCCAATAACAGGATATCGATATCATCCACACCTGCCTCAATAGAACCAGCAAAGCTATAAGCCTGGGGCAGGTGTAACCTCTCTTGATATAACTGTAGATAATGAATTACTTCTTTTGGCAATTCTTCAGGTACATCTGGTGGCAATCCTGGTTGAGTATCTAACCAAACCTGGTGACTAATTACCTCATACCTGTCTGCTACCTTTGTGCCTGGTGGGATTTTGGCGGACAATGAGCCAGTAGCCCAGAGATAGCGGTGAACTAAAGGAGTTTGACAACTAGCACAAACACTATCTCCTATCGGATTAATGGGGCTATTACAGCCTGGATTTATACAATAAATTATCTGCTGAGTAGAAATCATAAAGGTATAAATTTAAGAAACCAATCAACTCATGAACTTCGATTACATTTAGCTGGCAATGACTTGAAGGCTAGAATAGACTGGATTGGTGTACCGCTAGCTACATCTTGTTACTGAATTTAATCAAAATTATTGGTAAAAACACCAAGTTTTGCTTTCTGTAAATAACTTAAGTCTGGCTGTATCTAATCGTATAAATGTATTTACGTCAATGTAGAGGCTAGGAATGGCGCTATGCCAAGTTTTACCTTAATCTGGCTTCTGGCTGGAGCAGTTTTGTGTCTAACAGAACTGTTTTTACCATCGGCGTTTGTCGCCTTCATGATGGGAATTAGCGCTTTTGTAGTAGCGCTGCTGTCTGGAGTGGGTTTGGGAAGTGTATGGTTGCAAATTGTGCTTTGGCTGTTGCTTTCCACAACACTAATTTTGCTTTCCCGTCGGTTTTTGCAACCGCGACAACGCAAATCTAAAATTCGAGATGCAGTTATAGCTGAAACCTTAACAGAAATTCCGCCTGGGAAAACAGGGCGGGTGCGGTATGAAGGAAATTCTTGGCAAGCAAGATGTGACGATGACAAATTCGCCGTACCGCCCCATCAAAGAGTTTATGTGGTTAGGAGAGAAGGTACTACCTTAATTGTGATACCAGAAAATCTGTTGAATTCTTAGGCATGGAGCATTGCTTCTTCCTTATCTGCCCTTTGACATTTAATACTTAAAAAACAGGAGACTTACAATGGAACAGCTATTTTTACTATTCTTTTTAGCCCTTGGTGGTGGTGCTTTAGCAGGAACTGTGAAAGTCGTCAATCAGGGCAATGAAGCTTTGGTGGAAAGATTGGGTAGCTATAACAAAAAACTCGAACCAGGACTAAACTTTGTTATTCCTTTCCTCGATAGAATCGTTTACCAAGGAACCATCCGCGAAAAAGTCTTAGATATTCCTCCGCAACAATGCATCACCCGCGACAATGTTGGCATTGAGGTGGATGCAGTGTTTTACTGGCGCATCGTAGATATGGAAAAAGCTTGGTATAAGGTAGAAAATCTTCAGTCGGCAATGGTAAACATGGTGCTGACTCAAATTCGCGCCGAAATGGGACAATTGGAGTTGGATCAAACTTTTACTGCTCGTTCCCACATCAGTGAACTTTTATTACAGGATTTGGATGTTGCTACCGATCCTTGGGGTGTGAAAGTGACACGGGTAGAACTGCGAGATATTATTCCGTCTCAGGCAGTGCGAGAATCGATGGAATTGCAAATGTCGGCAGAACGACGCAAACGTGCAGCAATTTTAACTTCTGAGGGGGAACGCGAATCTGCTGTCAATAGCGCTAGAGGTAAAGCTGAAGCACAAATATTGGATGCGGAAGCTCGGCAAAAATCGACAATTCTGCAAGCGGAAGCTGAACAAAAGTCGCTGGTGATGAAAGCTCAAGCTGAACGTCAGCAGCAGGTTTTGAAAGCGCAGGCGATCGCAGAGTCTACAGAAATTATTGCACAGAAGCTCCACAGCAACCCCAATGCTAATAAAGCAGTAGAAGTTTTGTTTGCTTTGGGCTATCTGGATATGGGTGCGACAATTGGTAAAAGCGATAGCAGCAAAGTCTTATTTATCGATCCCCGCACTATCCCTGCTGCTTTTGAGGGTATGCGTTCCATTATCTCAAATGGTCAGGTTGACTCTAACGAGTTGTTTTCTAAGCAAATACCAGGATTAGAAAATAACCGCCCTAATTAAGAGTGGGGAGTGAGGGACAAGGAGAAATTATTGAAAAAGTTTCTACCTTGTTTTCTCCCAATGCCCAATGCCCAATAACTAAAGTTTTACTTTAACTTTCTTCTCGGTGATAACCGTTTTTTTCACGTTTGAGGCTTTCTTCTAAAGCTTGAATTTGTTCACGACGAGCTTCCAATTCTAAGGAGCGTCGCGCTAAATCTTGGTTTTGCAACGTCAGCGATTGTCGCCAATGTTCTGCTCGCTCGGCTTCGTGCTGCAAAAAATCCGGGGTAATGCCAGTGGTAAGATAGCTTTGTACCAGATGAAGTACCCAGTTGGCGGCGTCTTCTATTCTTTCAATATCGCCTGTAGGCGAAAGTTCCACTAAAACAAGCAATTTTTCGCTCATGGGATTTCCCTTTCCTAGCAGAATGAAAGCTTCTTCAGGAATCATCGCCCACAAGTTATCAGCTTCTTGACGTGCCAACAAGCGTAACTGGTGCTGGTCTAAAAAATCATTTTTACGCACCTGGGCTAGATATAGCATGAGGGTCGCTTTGCTCCAATTCAGAATTCAAAAAAATTTAATAAATAAAAAATAAGTGCCAGAATTTATATTTTGATCTTGTTAATTGGTAATGGGTAATTGGGAATTATTAAGACTCCCATTACCCATTACAGTTATACTAAGCCACGCAGGCGATGCCTACGGCAACGCTTGAAGGCGTACGCGCAAAATTTCAGCTTGCTTCTGTGCTTCTGCTAAAGTGTCTCGCACTCCTTGTACCACGTCGGCTCTGGCTCTATCCACAAAACTAGGATTGTTTAATCTGGCGCTCAGAGATTGAACTTCCGCTTCAGCTTTACTTAGGCTTTTCTCTAGTTTGGCACGCACAAGTTCAATATCCACTACGCCGCTCAGAGGAATTAGCACTTGGATTGTACCAATTACACCAGCGTAGACGTTTTCCGGCTTGCCGTCAGGCATCGCATTTTCTGGTTCTTGTGGCTGTTCTAATTCTCTAAAAGAGAAAAATCGGCTCCATAATCTAAGTCTTGCTTGAGCAGTTAATAAATTTTGGCTAACAAACCAAGCTGTGTAACCAAAACCAACTAGTTCAAAGAAAGTTCCGACAATGGGAGTGTCATCAATGGCATTCCCTACAGCTAAACCCAATCTACCAAAGATAATCGCCACAATAATTAAGCCAATTGTCTTCAAACCCCTTTGAGGTTTTTTAGCAGCAACAGTTTGGCTTTCTTGCTTGTCAGTAATGGTTAAAGTCTGAACTTTCGCCAAATCTTTAATATAATCTTGTCCAGCAGTCAGAATTTCCCGCTCCTTCTGGCTTTCAGTTTGCAAATTCGCTGTCACTTTTACCCCTGGTTTAATATCCGCCTCAGCACGCAAGTTCCGAATTGTGCGGATAGTAGCAATCAGCAATTCAAACTGTTCTTCTAAGGCTGAATCAATCAAGTTTGCATCCACCTGGGGATAGAGTTGCAAGGCTAAAGTTTGCGGAGAATCTGCTGGTTGTTGGGTGAGAGTTTGCCAAATTTCCTCGGTAATATGCGGCATGAAAGGATGAAGTAGTTTCAAAATCCCTTCAAGTATGTAGGCGAGGGTTTGCTGTGCTACCCGCCGAGATGTCGGATCTGCATCTTGCTGAAGCCGAGATTTCACCAGTTCAATATACTGATCGCAGAAATCACCCCAAATAAATTCGTAGAGTCCCTTAGCTGCTTCCCCTAAACCGTAATTATCGATGTAATTGGTGGTTTGTTTGACAACTTGATGATACCGCGAGAGAATCCAGCGATCGCTCAATTCTATAGCGACTGGGTTCCCCAATTGTTGCGGTGTCTGTCCATCCAAATTCATCATTACAAACCGGGCAGCATTCCACAACTTGTTAGCAAAGTTGCGGGATGCCTCTACAGAAGCCGATTCATCTTTTTTGCGATCGTACTCCAACCGGATATCTTGGCCAGCGCCAGCAACTTCCCTAATTAGGGTATACCGCAGAGCATCAGTACCATATTTGTCAATTAATAACAACGGGTCAATACCATTCCCTTTAGTTTTAGACATTTTCTGACCTTTTTCATCCAGCACCAAACCGTGGATGTAAACTGTCTGGAAAGGCATTTGCCCCGTAAAGTACCCAGCCATCATCGTCATTCGGGCAACCCAGAAAAAGATGATATCAAAGCCTGTCACCAAAGTGGTAGTCGGGTAATAAGTTGCTAAATCCTGAGTTTGTTCCGGCCAGCCCAAAGTCGAAAATGGCCAAAGTCCAGAAGAAAACCAAGTATCTAGTACATCTGGGTCTTGTTCTAACTTGACATTTTCACCAAATTGTGAATTAGCTTTTTCCCAAGCTTCAGTTTCCGATTTCGCCACCACAAAGGGTGTGTTATCGGTAATTTCCCCATCCGTTTCACTGATAGCGTACCAAGCCGGAATTTGGTGTCCCCACCATAATTGCCGAGAGATACACCAATCTTTGAGTTTTACTAGCCAATCACGATAGACCTTTGTCCAGCGTTGGGGAACAAACTCTGGAGAAGTTTGCTGGTCGAGGAATTCGAGAGTTTTGTCAGCTAGGGGGCGAATTTTGACAAACCACTGAGTCGAGAGAAGGGGTTCAATGGGTACTTTACCGCGATCGCTGTAGGGAACGGTATGCTTATAATCTTCTATCTTCACCAAAAAGCCATCTGCCTCTAGGCGAGAAACCACATTTTTTCTAGCAACAAAGCGGTCTTGTCCTTGAAACTCCCCGGCATTGGCGTTGAGAGTGCCGTCTTTATTCATAATGTTGATCAACGGCAAATTGTGACGTTTACCCATGTCAAAATCGTTTGGGTCATGGGCGGGAGTTACTTTCACGCAACCCGTGCCAAAGGTGGGATCGACAAATTCATCGCCAATGATGGGAATTTCTCGTTGTAGAATGGGCAGAGTTACAGTTTTGCCAATAAGATGTTTGTAGCGATCGTCATTGGGATTAACTGCCACTGCCGTATCGCCTAGCATCGTTTCTGGTCTAGTTGTCGCCACCTCTACAAAACCGGAACCATCGGTGAGGGGATAACGGAAGTGCCAGAGATTCCCATTCACCTCTTGATTTTCCACCTCTACATCAGACACAGCCGACCCAGAAGCTGGACACCAGTTAACTAAATATTCACCACGATAAATTAAGCCTTCCTCGTAAAGACGAGTAAACGCCTCGACAACAGCTTTAGATAAACCCTCATCCAGAGTAAATCTTTCCCGTGACCAGTCCACCGAGACACCCAAGCGTCGCAGCTGATTCAGGATCGTTCCCTCAGACTCCGCCTTCCATTGCCAAGCGCGTTCTAAGAATTTCTCGCGCCCCAACTCATAGCGAGTCTTACCTTCTGTCTTGAGTTGCCTTTCCAGCATAGTATGCACAGCAATGCTGGCGTGGTCAGTTCCGGGTAGCCACAGGGTATTGCGCCCCTGCATCCGGTGGTAGCGCACGAGGGTATCAATCAACGCACTTTCAAAAGCGTGACCTATATGTAAATTGCCGGTGACATTCGGCGGCGGAATGACGATGCAGTAGGGTTCACCGCCTTTGTTGGGGTCAGCTTTGTAAATTTGGTTGTCTTCCCAGAATTTTTGCCACTTGGCTTCAGTGGAAAAGGGGTCGTAGAGACTGGGGAGATTGGGAATGGTTACGGTCATGCGGGGCAAACTAAGTATGGAAGAACTTTAATAAATTTTGCCATAGGGTTGAAGAGAGTTTATATAGAAACGAACCGCAAAGGACGCAAAGTAGAGGCAGTGTGTTGCGGAGGTTCCCCAACTTAACCCGGATTTCACGAAGCTCAAGTCCTCTCCTACCTTAAAATGACTCATTACCTTCTAGCCCCTCTCCTCAAAGACGGCATCAAACGCATCATACTCTCTTCTTAATCTTCTTTGCGCTCTTTGCGTCCTTTGCGGTACCCTAGAGAAATTATTTTGGCGATCGCACAGTAATTTAATGACATTAACAAATTGCTGATGTCAAAGCTCTGGGAGGTAATAAAATAAGGGCTTTTACATATCTTCGCATAACTTCGTTTTTTATCTATTTAGAGGATGTTTGAAAAGTCGGAAAGGGTGTAAAAAAGCTCTCTCAGTATAAGCTGTGAATAGATAATAGACAGCACCGAGAGAGTAACATGAGTAAAGCATACCCCAGCAACCTGACCCGCGCCCAATATGAATTTCT
>NZ_JBGTFY010000078.1:0-4042 GCF_041747015.1 Nostoc sp. | reverse complement strand
TGAGTCTATTTCAGTTCAAGCAAGTGATAACTCAGAGAAACTAAAACCGCCAATTCAGGAAGTAAAACCAATTGTAGAAGCCCAAACTGCGGTAATAGAACCATCAGGAGATGTCAACTTATTGGCAGAACCGAATAAAGAGATTGCTGTTGTTTCGTCGTCGCCTGATGGTTCTTGCTTTGCTCAAGACTTTGCTCAAGATTCTGTATCAAAATTTTTACCCGAAACCAGAGCGATATATGAAAATCACTAGACGCGGGTACTTATTTTTGTGGTTCACAGGTTTGTTAATGGCTGTTGGCAAGCCATCCCGACTCATGGCTCAGGGTGGAAATAAAAATACACAACGCAATCAGGCGCAATTTTTGACTGCTCAAGGACATGAACAGTTAAATCAGGGGCAATATTGGGAGGCTCTTGCGACTTGGGAAGAAGCTACAAAGATTTATGGTCAACTCCGTTTAGATGAAGGTGTTACTGGGAATTTAATCAACCAAAATCTCGCCCAACAAGCTCTGGGGTTATACTCTAACGCCTACGATACCATGTTGTCAGCTTTAAAAATGGATAAGCGGATTTTTTCTCCAACGCTTAATCCATATATAGAATTTGATGAAAAAGCACTTTACGCAACAATTCATCAAGTAAATCCAACGTCAGTAAATTTGCTGGCACTACGAAATCTGGGAGATGTTTTACGTTTAGTAGGTAAGTTAAATGAATCGGAAATAGTTTTAAAAGAAACGTTATCGCTCACTCAACAAATGAAATTAAGGGAGGAAGTTAGTTCAATTTTACTTTCGTTGGGGAATAGTAAACAGTCGATGTACGAGCGATCACGAGATCAGTATAAATGGGTAGAAGAACCAGTTTTTAAAAAACAAACCGTTGCTCTGATTCAGCAAAATGCACTCTTCTCGCTTGATTATTACGAACAGGTAAATAACATAGCAGGCGCTTCTCAATCTCTCAAGCTCAAATCTCAACTACACCGCTTGAGCTTATTATTAGATTTTCATAAATGGTTGACCACAGAATCTAGGTCGGGTAATAAGAAAACAGTCATAAATAAGATTGAGCAACAAATTCCAGCTTCAATAGACCTAATATTGAAAAACTCTTCAGCTTTTTCTGAATTATCTATTAGCCAATCTGCTTATGCAAAGCTAAATTTTGCTGAGAACCTAAATAAAACTTTAAATAAACAATTGCAGTCTGTAGCTGTAGAGTATGCAGAATCTGCCTTAAAAACAGCTAAGACCCTTAAGAATCAACGCTTAGAATCTTACAGTTTGGGTACTCTAGGTAAATTGCAACCAGAACAATCACAAACATACTTTGAGCAAGCTTTAGGCTTTGCTCAATCAGTTCAGGCGTGGGATATTGCCTATCAATGGCAGCAAAAATTGGGTGATTTGTATAGTAAACAAGGAAAATCTGAAAAAGCTTTTAAAATTTACCAAGCAGCTATTAGTAGCTTAACACAAGTTCGTACTAACCTTTTATCTAGCAACCCTGATACTCAGTTCTTCTTCTACGAACAAGCGGAGCCTGTGTACCGTAATTATATGCGATTGCTACTAGCAAATTCTAGCCCTGATCTAAAACAAGTACTTCAGACGAATGGACGATTGCAAATAGCACAGTTAGAAAACTTTCTTCAATGTGGCAAACTTGACCTTGTGCCATTGAACGAGCTTCAAAATTTACCTAGCACCACTGCAATAATTTACATTATTGATTTAGGCGCAACTATAGAAGTAATTGTCCAATCTTCTGACTACTCCCTTCACCATCATTCTGTTGATTCAAAGCTAATTAGAGGTCATGTCATTAATCTGTTAAATATTTTACAGTCTGCTAGGTTATCCTCTACTGATAATCCTAAAATTACCTCACCTTATCAAAAGCTTTATAAGTTGCTGATTGCGCCAATCAAAATATATTTACCCTCATTAGGAACGCTAGTGTTTGCTTTAGATGCTTCTTTCCAAAGCTTACCAATGGGATTGCTTCATGATGAGAGAGACTATTTAATAAAGCGATACAGTGTTGCACAAACTTTGGGTTCTAAAGTCCGAGCACCTAAATCTTTGTCCCAAGAGCGATTAACAGCTTTAATTGCTGGACTCTCCAAGCGCAGCCCTAGCTTCAATGACCAGAACGCTCCCAAAGGTTTAAAAGCGCTACCAGGAGTAGCAGAAGAGGTAGCAGATGTGAAGAAACAAACTACTTCCTCAAAAATATTGCTAGATGAAAAATTTACCAGTTTACAGTTTAAGGAAGAACTAAGTAAAAAAGCCTTTCCAATCATGCACATAAGCACTCACGGTCAATTCAGTTCTCAGACTAAAAAGACGGTATTTTTAGCTTATGATAAAGTAATTAACATCTTAGAGTTTGACAGTTTAATAAAAGATAAAACTCAGTCCAGTGAAAATGCAATTGAGTTATTAGTTTTGAGTGCCTGTCAGACAGCGAAAGGAAATAAAAAGTCAACGCTGGGAATGGCTGGAGTGGCAGCACAAGCCGGGGCGCAGAGTATAGTCGCCAGCTTATGGTTGGTAGATGAAGGTTCCACCGCTCAACTTATGAAAGAATTCTACGAGGGTCTGAAAAAGGGCTTGACTAAAGCAGAGGCTTTACGTCTTGCACAATTGAGTTTGTCATCCAATCCTCAATACACCCACCCTTATTTTTGGGCGGGTTTCGTACTCGTTGGAGGATGGCTTTAAACCAATTCGCAATTCGCTTTTTCGCCCATTCGCTTTTTCGCCCATTCGCAATGACGCGACGCTTACGATGACTCGCTACCGCTGCGTCCCTTGGGTGTCTCGTAGAGAAGAGAGCAATTACGTTTTGTGACGCTTTCCATCCACAAAACTTCGGGGGATTTAGCTTAGGCGTTCAATTCGCGTTGCTTGATAGAAGCAGAGGACTTTAACCCCCAAAGGTCGTTAAGTTACAAGTCTGGACAATTTGTAATTGTTGTCTCAGGTAACTTATGTTTGTGATAACACTCTATGATCTTTAATCCTTCTTGCACACGAGTTAATTCATTGAAATTACCAGTGCTTTTCGCCAATTGAGCTGCTTTGGCATATTCACGCACGGCTTCATTAGGTAGCCATGCTTCTAAATACCGTTCTGCTAATAAGCGATAAACAGCGGGATTTTGACTTCTCTTTAAAACTAATACTTTCAATGTTTCAATCGTTTCATTCAAAAGATTTCTAGACATATATATGGCATCTAAATCCGAAATAGCAGCTTCATCTGGATCTAAGCCTAATTCATTAATCTGCTTCACCCTTTGTGCAATAGCATTTTGTTCTTCTTGGGTCAAAACACTAACTACTAATGGCTCGGAGGAACTAATAGCGGTATCACCCACGTTTGCAAGCACAGTAAACTTGTAGGTGTTCCCAAACTGTAATTCCTTTTCTTCTTCTGGGTAGGGCAGTGTGGTAATTGTTTTATCGACTGTTATCTCCCAGTAAAACTCGTAACCACTGACAACTACTGTGTAGCTAGTAGCTTTAGAAACAGCAGACCAAGAGATTGGAGGTCTGGTACTTAACATTGAACTGCCATAGGGACTAATTAGCGTTGGTACATTCTGCTCCTCATCTGAACCCCTAGTATTCTTGCACCTACTTGGGTTCAATCCTGTACATAACTCCACTTTTTCTTTTGGCAATACACATTCGTCGGGAGCATCGAAAATCTTACTCTGCTTAAGATATAAAAATTTTCCATTCAAATAGCACAGAGCCGTGACTGTACGCCCCTTAACTGGTTTAATGCGATCTCCTGGGCATATTTGGCTACCTACTGGTAAATTCAAATCACTTGCGCTATAAATTCGACCGATTGGCTTGACACACACCTCTGTTGCTATTTGTAACGACCTGCAATACTAATCGCTAAAACCTGCAATCAAGACATTTACAAACCAGGATTAAATGCAACTATAATTGCGCTTCAGCCAGGATTAAATGCAACTGAGCCAGGATTATTTGCAACCAACCTGCAATCATCG
>NZ_JBGTFY010000077.1:0-14104 GCF_041747015.1 Nostoc sp. | reverse complement strand
TGGGTTTATCCAGGTGGGAACCTAAATTCCTCGTTTAAAGTTTCCGGGTACATGCCCGGTCTACTGCCACGAGAACAGTTGACTCCCTTGTCATTAAAGGCATAGATCAAAAAACTTGATGGCAGTCACCAACGTCGTAGTTGAACTTCACTCATTATAGCTTTCAAAAAGATGTTGTGTGTTAAACATCGAAAGTTTCTGACGGAGCATCTCACTTTTGCAAAAGCTGAGATGTTCCCGTTTGTGATGAATTTACCTGGGATACCAGATAGATTCTATAGTGTGAGCGATGGCTGCGCCGACACCGTTGGTGTACGCACTTGCCAACTCTCTATTTTGATTATCTAGCAAAACGGTGATATGTCCTAACTTTCTTCCAGGGCGTGATTCTGTCTTCCCATACCAATGAAGGTGCGCCTGGGGAATCTCTGCTATTTGTTGACGCTGGCTTTGATAGTCGCTGTGAGAATTTTCATACCCCAGTAGATTTACCATCACAGCGCCAGCGCACTGTAAAGCCGGATTTCCCAAAGGTAAACCACAAACTGCTCTAAGGTGTTGCTCAAACTGAGAAGTTTCACAAGCGTCTAGGGAAAAATGCCCAGAGTTGTGAGTACGCGGCGCAATTTCATTGACTAGGATTTTGCCATCAGCACAAAGAAATAGCTCAATCCCAAAAATTCCTACTACTTCTAGGCTATTTAATAGAGTATGTGCGATCGCTTGGATTTCTGCTACTTGATTGGGTGTAATCTGGGCTGGCGCAATTACCCGCCGACATACTTGTTGTTCTTGTTGCGTTTCTACCACTGGGTAAGTTACAATTTCCCCCTCCACAGAACGAGCCGCAATTACCGCTAGTTCTCTTTCAAATGAGACAAATTCTTCTAACAAGAAAGGTGATTGATTTAAAGTTTTTGTTGTGGTTTCATAACTTAGCTTTTGCTCTAAAGTAGCAAAATCTTTAATTATAAAAGTACCCTGACCATCATAACCGTGGCGGCGGGATTTGAGGACTAGGGGAAAACCCAAATACTCTACTTGGAATTTGATATTCTTCACTTGTTCAAGGGCGAAAAATTGCGGAACAGGTAAACCCAAATCGCGTAAATAGCAGCGCTGGTGGTATTTATCTAAAAGAGGAGCTAAAGCTTCTAATTTGGGACGGAAACAAACGCCTTGCTGTGCTAGAAGGGATAACGCATCTAAATTAACAAATTCGTTTTCAAAGGTGATGACATCGCATTTCTGAGCTAATATTTCTGTAGCACTAGCGTCATCTATCGGGGCGAAAACGATTTCCTGAGCCATTGACACAGCCGGGTCGTGTTCACTAGGAGTTTGTACGATTAATTCTACTCCTAGCTTCTGTGCTGCATCCGCCATCATCCAGGCAAGTTGTCCGCCACCAATTACACCAACACGCTTCATTGACATCCTAGAGAATCACGAGTTTGCACGCCTGTTTTGGAATTAACACCACTGGCTTTAGCGCACAGTTCTTTAATTTGCACCTTATCCAAAATTGCATCTGTAAAATCTGCACCATTTATATTTACATCATTAAAGATGGCGCGGAGCAAAAGGGCTTCTTTGAAAACTGCATCGCTCAAATCTGCCTTAGTCAAGTTTACCTGATCAACCATTGCGTTAGTTAAATCCGCTCCGTGGAGATTTGCTTTTGTCATCACCGAAGCGCTCATGACTGCTCCCCGCAAGTCAGCGTTTGTAAAGTTAGCCAATTCCATATTGGCGTTAGAAAACTCCGCAGCTTGCAAACTTTCGCCAGAAAAATCACGTCTTGACAACTCTGCATTGCTAAATGACAGTGGATGAGTCCAGTCTACTGCCAGTGCGGGATGAGCCACGCACCAGACAATAATTCCCACAAGTAACGCTAATCCTTGCCGCCAAAACATATCGAGAGCCAATTTGGTGTCTAATCGCTGCATTTAACTTACCCCATTTGAATATTAGCAAGACTGCATCATTCTAATTCAGGACTTACGTTAACCGAAAAATATTGAATGGGATGGCAACTGGCAAGGTAGAATTTACCTGGAAGGTAATACCTGATGGTGAAAGAGTAAGGAGTTAGGGGTGAAAATCGTAACTCACAACTTGTAACTCATAATTTTTAGAGAGGGATTTACTGTGGAGCAAAAAATTAACTGCGCCGAAGCCTGTGTTAACGGCTGTATTTTAGGGGATAACTGCCCCAATGTTGAGTTTAAAGAGGCCACTGCAAAATTTATTGAAGAGACTCCCTTAGACAAAATGTTGGAGTTGGCAGAAGAACGTCTGCGGAAAAAAATAACGGAACCGCCAAAATGGGTTTTTCCTGAAGACCCGTAGCATTTGGGCTAACAGGCGCAAGTAAGACAGTGCGGAGGCTAAATAGTATCTGGATCTATATTTAATTCTCGCAGTTTTATTGCCAAGCGATCGCTGCGTTGCTTCTCCTGTTGTGCCACTTCTGTCGGTGTTGGAACTAGTTCCCCTTCAGGAGTGTAAAAGCGTAAATTTTCTTGATAAACCCCTAAATGTAAACCTAATTGTTGACTCCACAACCAGCCTTGGGGATTTGCTTGGAGCGGTTGATATTCACCATCAACCAAATGGAACCCTGTAAATTCTAAAGTTTCTGGGTCAAACCAGAAGTAATTAGGACTTACGAATTGACAAGAAATACCAAATATGGATACGGTTGAAAGTCACATCTTTCGTAAGGGTTTAGCATTGCTAAACCCCTACAGCGTGGTCTATTTACGAGCATAAGGATAATTAATAAAAACCTGAAACGACCTATTTTCGTTAATCCACATCACGGTTAATTTGTATAGTGCGTAAGTCCTAGTAATCTGGTGTGCGAAAGATATCTTGGTAAATTTGTTTTTTTAAGCCTTTATCAGTGTTCCCTGTGCTATCCGATGTCTTAGTGCTATAAGTTTAGCGTAGCAGTGAGAAGCGCAGGGTGCAGCAGTTTGTCAGCATATATCTCAGGTATCATAAGTATTTATGTAAGCATATAAATATGAATCGATGAGACAACTCAGACTTTTTGAGTATGAACCGTCCAAAGAAAAGCTCCCAACCAATCTGACAACAAATCGTCATCCTATACACAGATGGTTCAACTTTATAGCTGGCTTTTCTCCAGAGTTCGTGAGTTCCTGCATTCAAGAATCTGGCTTAACAGCAGATGAGATGCTTATCGATCCATTTTCAGGTTTGTCTACCTCCCTTGTACAGGCAAACTTTCATGGTATATGCTCTGTTGGTTTTGAGGCTCACCCTTTTTTCTACGATATTTCGCTTGCAAAAATATTCCCGCCTACTTGTATACAGCAGGTAGATATCATCGAAAAAATTTGTCGATTTATTGAACCGTATACTAGTGATATTGCAGAAATTTGGACAATAGATGCGGCACTTTTTTTAGTAAAACTTATCCCAGAGCAAGAATTGCGGCTTTTAGCATCTGCTCTTATGCTTGAAAATCAAATTGAACCTACTGAACGTCCACTTTATCGTCTCATTATTTCTCGCGTACTTGAACTCGCATCTGGCTCTCAAACAGATGGAATTTACAAAGCTCCTACTAGTCAGAAGAAATCAACGCCGTATCAAATTGCTCTCGAAAAAGTTTGTGATGATATTAGAAACGACATTAAATTACTAGGAAATAAGTTTAAATCAAGAGCAAAATTGCATTTTATTAGTTCTGAAGCAATGAATACTCTGGAAGATGAAAGCTGTTCTCTTTGCATCACCTCACCACCTTATCTCAACAATTTTGACTTTGCTGAGATGACAAGGATGCAACTTTATTTTTGGCGTTATGCTGGCTCATGGCGTGAGATTACAGAACGAGTGCGTCGTCGATTAATTGTTAATACCACAACTGCCCCAATTGACCTCAAGCAGAATCAGAATATATTTACAGAAGCTATATCAGCAAACGTTCAATCTCTACTACAACCATTAGTTAATGAGCTTAAGCAACAAAGAAAACTGAAAAATGGCAAGAAAGACTATTACCTACTTGTATATCCTTACTTTGGACAAATGCAGCGAGTCTTTCAAGAATTAAAAAGGGTTTTACGACCTCAGAGCCACGTTCATATCGTTGTAGCAGATGCAGCACTTTATGGAGTTCATATCCAGACGGAAAAGTTATTATCTCAGATAATGGAAGAAAATGGATTTGAGATTTTAACAATCGAAACCTTGCGAACACGAGGGAGTCGCTGGATTTTAGAAAAACGGCAAGGTATCGACAAACCTCTTGGGGAATTTCATATACATGCAAGACGAATTTGATGTTGATAGTTCACCAGAAATAGTTAGCAGTAATACGCTTTCCCAGATTGCTAGGGAAGCAATGACACTCTATGTTCAAATTTACTTAGAACTGAGTAAGCAGACTAGTGGCTTCGTAAACATTCAGGCAGACCAAATCCAGATTGTTGAACAAAAACTCATTATTCTCAGTGGTCTTGACAGTTCACTTGACCCAAACGAAGCTACTCCACAAGAAGTTGTGCAAGAACTTTTTCGGATGCAAGCCGTCCCTTTTGATGTAGAGTCAGCAATTACAAAAGGTGTGTACATTCAGCTACGAAACAGAGTAGAAACTCTTTTAAATGAACTGTATATCATTACAAAAGGACTTGAGGAATTTGATGCTGACTATATTCAATGTAATTCCTATATGCTTCCGATTCTTCAACGCCTTGCCAATATTACAAGTAAAGCGACGTTAAAAAAACAAATTGGCAGTGTATCGGATAATGCTATTTCACAACCAGCAGCTAAAAAACTGGCTGAAATTTTGAATAAACGAAAACCTGGACAGGCTATGACTCGCCAACAAATTTTGCAGAGTATTGAACCAACTCTTGAGGGTATTGTCCGTGACTTGGTAGGTAGAGTACTTCTTGAACGTATTGTTGCTCAAGCTCTTGATGATGCTAACGTTCCTTACAAGTTAGAGTCTGAATATAACTATCTTGAGGGTGTTATTTATAACTTCCGAGCCGACTTTGTTATTCCAGATGAAAAATTTCCAAAGGCTTTTATAGAGGTGAGAAAGTCATCTTCCAGACACGCCTCGCTTTATGCAAAAGATAAAATGTTTTCAGCGATTAACTGGAAAGGCAAGAATAAGGAATTGCTTGCAGTTCTTATCGTAGATGGAGAATGGACATCTGAAACTCTGAAGGTGATGACAAGGGTGTTCGATTATGTTGTACCGCTCAATCGTTCTTCTGATGTAGCGACGGCTATTTATGAATACTTACAAGGTGACATATCTAAGCTAAAATGGCAAATTAACTTTTCAATTAGTCCAGCTAATTTAAAGATTGATAAAGATTAGTTGTAATATGCTAAAAGGTTAAATATCTAACCCAACAACCATTAACTCAGGCGGATGTTCAACATTAAACTGATAATATATCTCTCGTCGCTCTTGCGGTGGCAGAGTTAACTGCCATTCTAAAATCCCCATTTCACCAAGTTGAATTTGCGGGTTGCTGCGGTTGAGACGCACTTTAATTTGCTCGTTACGGCTAACTGGCAATTGTTCAGTTAGTTTTAGATTTATTTCTTTGTCTAGTAAATTAGTAATTATCAACCGATAACTACAAGTAATCCGACGCTGGTTGCTAATTAATCTTTTGTCTACCAGACGCTCAACTAAATCGCGCTCAATTTTCAAACCTTCATCAATCCCTAAGTTAAGTTTAAACTCTTGTCCTGGTGCAATATTTTCTAACTGAGTTGTCCCGATAAAAACGTTATCGCGGAAAATATTTGCTTTGCCTGGTAATAAAGTCGCACCGTTGGGACTATTTTTCACATTAGCTTGCAGATAAGCGAAGCTTACCAATCGCGGCATTGCTACATAATCAAAGTTACAGGGATAATCATCGTTGAAAATCGTTGTTTTATGAGGTGCACCATCACTGGGAATGTTACCGCCACTATTCAATTTAAAGGTAACTACACTCCCTTCTTTGGATACTTCTGCTGTCACAGTTTCTGCTGGGATAAGACTATCCTCTGCAACTTCATCTTGTTCTTGCAAATCTGCTCTGGCAGCAAAAGCAGGCGGTTCTGCTATGCTAGGCAACAGTGGTGGCTGGGCAGCTAGTCGAGATCGTCGTTGTTGCGTCAATTGTGGACGTGGGGCATCAATATACCAGGGTTCAAGTTTGGGTGGGAGTGTACCTAATCCCGGTTTAGCGGTAGAAAGGGCAAGATTTGCACCAATCCAATCTTCACCACTGCTTTGAGTGATTTCTGCAAGGTAGCTTAGATGTACAATATTGCTGGTGGTGCTAAAGCGCAAGTCATAAAGGGGAGTCCAGCTAGCGCGATTCACTAGGTATGATAGCTCTAATTCAAATTCGCCTTCACCTGCAACTTCAACGCCTACAACTAAACTAAAACTCTCTTGAGGATGGGGTGTTTGGATTTTTTGCAATGAACTGTGGAGTGCTTGGAGTTGGTTGTCTAATTCCTGCTGTTGGGTTTTGCACTCCCCAGATGCGATCGCATACTCACTATACTGGCTGCCGACAAAGTTGAGGAAATCTAAAGTTTCGCTGAGGCTGAGATTTTTTCGAGACAAACTCTGTGAAAAGGGTTTCTCTGCCGTTTCTCGTAAGCCTTCAATAAAACTAGACTGTAATGCTAAAGCATCCACTTGGGCTTGCAGGTGGCGTTTTTCTGCTTCTACTTGCTGAATTTGCCTTGTCAAATGTGCTACTCGCTCTCCTACAGGCTCAGTGGTGTAGATGCGATCGCTACTCACTCCCAGCATTCGCACCCCGACTGTGCCTGTACCGCTAACCCTGACAGATTCAGTTTCTAGAGTCACTGGCACTGGGGTAATTATTAATTCCTGTTCAATTCCTGTCAAAGAAACTATACCCCGCCGTGTAACCAGCGCTCTATCAGCATATACTGTCACAGCTACAATCTCGCTTTGTACTGTTTTGCGCCAAGATGGTATTTCCGGGTTAACCACTACCAGTTTTCCCCCATTTTTAATAGTTATGCTGGTTAATTGTCAATGTTTCCCGGTCTAACCGTCAACCCCTTTAGGGAATTCAAAACAGTAATTCATAATTACAAATTAGTATTACATCCTCTCCAATACCTGAATTCCCAACAAAGATAGTCCCAACTTCAGAGTTCTAGCAGTCAAATCACATAAAACCAAGCGGGATGTTCGCTGCGGTTCTTGTGCTTCCAAAACCTGAACTCCCTGATTGCGATCGTAAAACTGATTAAACTTTTTACTCAGTTCATACAAATACTCACATAAACGATTAGGCAGCAAGTCTTGCTCTACATTACTAATAACTTCATCTAGTTGAAGTAAATATTTTGCCAGCGCTAATTCTGTTTCATGCTGCAACAGGACAGCATTGTTTCCCAACTCCTTAAAGTTAATATTACCTTTGCGGCTAATCCCCTGAATCCGGGCATAAGCATACAGCATATAGGGCGCAGTATTACCTTTAAGATCCAGCATTTTATCGTAGCTGAAGATGTAGTTACTGGTGCGATTTTGACTTAAATCTGCATATTTAACTGCACTGATGCCAACTACCCTCGCAACTTCATTAATAAATTCTTCAGTTTCTTGGCGTTCTTCTTCTTGTAATCTGCTTTTTAAGTCAGCATGGGTACGAGAAACAGCTTCATCTAATAAATCCCGTAACCGTACAGTATCCCCAGAACGAGTTTTGAATTTTTTCCCATCTTCTCCTAACACCAATCCAAAGGGAATATGCACTAATTCCACATCATCGGGAATCCATCCGGCTTTGCCTGCTACCTGGAAGAATTGGGCAAAATGGTTTGCTTGTCCAGCATCGGTTACATAAATTATCCGCTTTGCTTCATCTTTTTGAATCCGGTAGCGAAGGGATGCCAAATCTGTAGTAGCGTAGTTATAACCGCCATCTGATTTCTGCACAATTAAAGGTAGAGGTTCACCTTCTCTATTTGTAAACCCTTCTAAAAAAACGCATTTTGCCCCCTGGTTTTCTACCAGTAACCCAGATTTCTCCAAATCTTCCACAACTTCTGATAGTAAAGGGTTATAGAAAGATTCTCCGCGTTCAATTAGTTGGACATCCAGCAAGTCATAAATTATTTGAAACTCCCGCCGAGACTGTTCACACAGCAGTTTCCAAGCATGGATTGTATCTTCTGCACCTGCTTGTAATCTGACGACTTCTTGCCGTGCTGTCTGTTGAAAAGCCTCATCTGTATCAAACCGCAGTTTGGCTTTGCGGTAAAAGGAGACTAAATCACCAATATTTAAAGCATTAGCGGTGGTAAGCGCGTCTGGGTAGACTTCCCGCAGATAGGCAATTAACATCCCAAACTGCGTACCCCAATCACCGACATGATTTAACCGCAGCACATCATGTCCTTGGAATTCTAAAATCCGGGCGATGGAATCACCAATAATCGTAGAACGCAAGTGTCCCACGTGCATTTCTTTGGCAATATTCGGACTAGAAAAATCGACAATTTCCCGCTTGGGTGTTTTTGCGGGTGGAACTCCCAACCGGGGATCAGCTTGAATCTCGTTCAGTTGTGCTTCTAGGTATGCCGTTTTCAGTTTCAGATTGATAAATCCTGGCCCAGCGATTTGAGGCGGTTCGCAGATTTCGGATACATCTAATTTATCAACGATCGCATCTGCGATCGCTCTTGGTTGCAATCCTAATTTCTTACTCAGGGATAAAGCTATATTCGCCTGATAATCGCCAAATTTAGGATTGCTCGCAGGAACTAGAATTGGATCTATTCCAGCGAAGTCAGTACCAAAAGCCGCGATTAAAGCCTGTTCAAACTGAACTTTTAGTTTTTCTTGTGTAGCGTTCATTTATAATTTTTATCTGTGAGAGGAAAATGTAGCTCTGGAAAAGCTTGATTATTTTAACCTTAAAATATAGTTATCAAGTCCAAGTGAGGACTCTCATGCTAAAGTACAACTCCCTAGATTGTTTGCCATCTTCGGCAGAACTTCCAGATTCTGACGATACCCCAGTGGATAACGAACTGCAAAATCTGATTCCAAATTTGTTAGAAGCAATTTTAGCTTTAATCTGGAGCGAACGCACTGACTGGTTTTTCGGTGTGGATATGGGCATTTATTACGCTCCTAGTAAACCACCGCTAGTACCAGATGGATTTCTCAGCTTAGGCGTGGAACGCTTTATTGGTGAAGAAGGACGTTTAAGCTATGTCTTGTGGGAAGAAGATGCTACTGTTCCCATTTTTGCCCTAGAAGTTGTTTCTAAAACCTATGGTGGCGAATACGAACAGAAAAAAATCGACTATGCTCAATTAGGAATTTTATGCTATGCAATTTATGTACCAAGTCGTAGGTATCGGCGCAAGCGAGATCCCCTAGAAGTTTATCGTTTGGTTGAGGGAGACTATATTTTGCAACCAAATTCGCAGGTATGGATACCAGAAATTGGTTTAGCAATTGGGCGAGAACGTGGTACTTATCTTGGACGAACGCGAGAATGGTTATATTGGTATGATCAACAAGGGCGGAAATTACCTACACCAGAAGAATTAGTGCAACAGGAACGACAACGCGCCCAACGACTAGCGCAAAAGTTACGGGATTTGGGAATTAACCCAGAGGATATTTAGAAAATTGGGTAATACTTTGCTCTGACTCCTAAAGCAATGTAATATATTCTATCTACTGCGATCGCGTTCTAAATCATCAATTACTTTTTGCAAATACCACTCGTCTGACATCCCAGGATAGTAATCCTGCTTCTGCTTAATCAATCGTTCGGCAATTTCCCAATATCCCCCAACCATCCGCAAAAGTCGCTGATGCAGAAGGTTATATTTTTGCTTTTTTGACTCTGGACTAAATTTTTGAATTTTTTCTAGGCTACTTAAGACTTGTTGATAATTTCCCCAATCTTCTTGCTCACAAAAGATACTCGCCGCCCGTTGATAATCTTCCACGGCGTTTTGCATTTCTTCTAAGCAAGTATAGGCAATGCCGCGATTGTAGTAAGCTTGAGCATCATTAGGATTGATTTGCAGCGCTTGGGTGTAATCTTGAATTGCACCGAGATAATTGCTCATTGTCCGATAGGTATTACCTCTGGCAATATAAACTAAGGGATCTTTGGGTTGCATCTGGAGTGCTTGGTTAAGATCCGCGATCGCACCTTGATGATCTCCTAACACAGAACGCGCTTTACCTCGGTTACGATAGACGATGGCATCTTGAAAATTTAGTCGCAATGCTTGATTAAAATCGGCGATCGCTTCTCGATAATTCCCCATTTTACAACGCACAACCCCACGACAGCAGTAAGCTTGAGCATCTTGCGAATCGGCTTGCAATACCCAGTTTAAATCGGCGAGTGCTTCTTGCGTATCTCCCTTTTCCGCCTTTGCTAATAATTGTGTGAAATATTCCTTTGTGGATAAAATTGGCGCGCTTGGGGAATGGGATTTCTCGACAGCAGGTTTTTTTGGGGATTGTAGCTGTTTAATTAGTTCTAGACAAAGACGACAATTTTCTTTATCCTGTTGCTCTAAATATAATTGTGCAGCCTTTTTAAAATTAGCGATCGCATCTTGAATATAACCCTGTTTACGCCGCACTATCCCCCGCAGATTATAAGCAGCCGCATAATTGAGATTGAGACGAATAGCACGTTCAATATCCTCCAGCGCCCCCGGTAAATTTTTCAGCGCCATCCTTGCTAATCCCCGACAATAATATGCTTCTCCACTCTCAGAATTAAGCTTCAGGACTTCAGTATAATCTGAAACAGCTTTAAGGATTGCTCCTGAGTCATAATATGCCAAACCGCGCTGCAAGTAAGCTTCGGTAAAGTAAGGTGTCAGTTGTAAAGCCTGATTAAATTCCTCAATTGCTCCAGCGTAGTCTTTTAGCCTAGCCTTCTCCAATCCTCTATTGTAAAATTCGTCATTCATGGCATTTGTTTGGTTGATTCAGTTAGTTGAATTCCAGTAGCCTTACCCTTAATATTCTAAGTATTCAGCTTGGATTTGCTGCATTTCGTATTTTCAGTAAATTAACTCACTATAGAGTTTTCTTGACTTAATGAAGTGATCGCACTCAAATCTGGTTCAATGAGTGAAGAAAGCAATGTCCACAACTGCAAATCAGTAAAATCTGGAATTGCCATAAATGCGCCGACTTCCCGCAAAGCTTGAGGCTCGTGGGTGGATGCTATACCAATGGTGCGGATATCTGCGCCCACCGCAGCCCGAATTCCAGAGGGAGAATCTTCTAAAGCGATCGCTTCTTCTGCTGTAATCTCCAACTTATTCAAGGCAGCTTGGTAGGGCGCAGGATCGGGTTTACCTGCTACGCAATCATCCGCTAAAACAACTGTATGAAAAGCTTCTGTTATTCCCAAAACCTCTAACATAAATTCAGCATTTAATCTAGGTGCATTAGTTACTAATGCCCGTTTTAACTGATGTGTATCTGTCCATGCTAGTAGTTCAGAAAATCCATTCAGAGGTTTGAGATTCGAGGCGAGTTTGCGAAAAAGCGCCTCTTTTTCGTTCGCAAATTTTTGCCCTTCTGTTGCTGATAATTGTGGCAGAATATCTTTGACAATTTCTGGATTTAGCCGCCCACTAATTCGGGATTTATAAAATATTTCGTCAATTTCTAGGCTGTAATTTAACAGCATTTCCTGCCAAGCTCGGTAGTGTATAGGGTCAGTGTTGACAATAGTGCCATCTAGGTCAAAAAGAATTGCAACTAGCATGATTTTAGGTAAAATGTAAATAATTATTAACTTGATTTAAATAGTTTACATTGTTAGTGCTTCTTTCTTCGTCAATACAGGACAAAAAGTCGCAAATTAATCTGCTAATCTTCTTTTTAAACTGGATTTTATCACCAGAACTGTTAATACTTCTTCCCTCCTGTCTTCTCTTATAACTTTCTGTGTAAGCAAATGCTAGCCGCCACAAACTTTTTTCGCGTTGATGATTTACTAGTGCAGATTTACAACTCTGAAGTCGAAATGGCCCAAGAAGTTGCCGAAATCGCCCAAAAGCATTTACAGCAACTTCTCCAGCAACAGGATACAGCTGCTGTATTGTTAGCAACAGGTAACTCGCAACTCAAATTTCTTGATGCTTTGATTGCATTGGGTGGTGTAGATTGGTCAAAGATTACTCTGTTCCATCTAGATGAGTATTTGGGAATTACTGCCGACAATTCTGCGAGTTTCCGGTACTATATGCGAGAACGTGTAGAGAAGCGAGTTGCTCCTAAGGAGTTTCACTATCTAGAAGGTGATACATTGCAACCACTGACAGAATGCGATCGCTACACAAAACTATTACAAGCACAACCAATTGACTTATGCTGTCTTGGCATTGGCGAAAATGGACATTTGGCTTTTAACGATCCAGCAGTCGCAAATTTTCAAGATCCTTATAGCGTTAAACTAGTAAAACTGGATATAGTTAACCGTCAACAACAAGTAAGCACGGGTCAATTTCCGAATCTAGAAACTGTTCCACAGTATGCTTTTACTGTCACCATCCCAACGATTTGTTCAGCTAAAAAAATTATCTGTCTTGCTCCAGAAAAACGCAAAGCGAATGTGGTGAAAAAGATGTTACAAGGATCTATAAGCACAGACTGTCCGGCTTCTATTCTTCGTCAACAACCCCAAACGACGTTATTTTTAGATGTTAATTCTGCTAGTTTGCTTTAAGTAATGGAGTTAAGTACTTTATCTGATGGGCAGTTCAACGGACGTGATTAGGACTTACGCACTGTACAAATTAATCATGGTATGATTTTACCAAAACAGGTCGTTTCAGATTTTGATTAATCATTACTTTGATACTAAATAGATTAGCGCTGTAGGGGTTTAGCAATGCTAAACCCCTACGAAAGATGCGGTTTTTTCCATCATACATATTTGGTCTTTTCTGTCAATTCGTAAGTACTAGTGATATTGGATAAGTAGTGCAGGTAAATCAACAGCTAAAAGTAAACCCCCACTTACCAATTACTCCGTCAAAAAAGTTGACACAGGTAGTCGCTTTGTATTATGTATATTACAAAAGTAATGAGTTAAATTAAAAAGACTTCCTAACCACTACAGCATGGTGGAGATAAAAATACCATTTGTACGCAGTTAATTTATATTACAATAAAACTTTTTCGCAATCTCCTACCTCAACCCAAAGTAACTCGACTAACGCTATATCCCTCACAAATATGGATTTTGACTACTTTAGAAGCAATGAAGGCACTCCTGCAAATAATACCAGACAAAGCTTACTTGCTAGCGGTTGGCGACCGTTTCACCGAGAATTAGACTTGGAGTTTTTGAGGAAACTTTTGTATACTGACTCAGGCGAATTAAGTCAAAAAAGTTTGAATTTGGCAAGTAATATTGCTGAGATTTTGGGACGAAATAATTATGCTTGGTGGGCTAATTTGTTAAATGTTGTATCTGATAGTACGCGCTACGAAATTGAAAAATTTTGGAACTATATTACACCAGATCCTCAATCACCAGATCATCGCTACAAAGATATTTTGACTACGGAAACACCCATCGTCCAATTTGTCAGCCGTAGCAGTATTCCTATTGATTACGTTCTTAACCGACTGCAAGAAATTACTGTACTGCGAGTATTACATTTTTTGGCGCGTCCCGACATTATTACCCAATATTACTCAGAAAGAGATTTTTATTTCCCTATAGATAAATTTGTTAGTTGGGAACGCTTAGATGTGATCAATACTGTTTATGCTTACTGGGCGAAGTATGACGTTTGGTTGCAAATTGATCCCTACGATCGCGGGCGACGACAATATACTTTAATGGCGAAAAATCTTGCACCACTAATTAACAAAGCGACTTACGATTTAGCAGTCATGCTGAGTGGATATCAAAGTCGTGTAGGTAAAGTTCATAGTCAATTTTCCATTCGGACATTTCCCGCAGATATACAAAACTTTACTGATTCTGTACAGCAAGCGATTCTGAATCAAAACCAGTTAGCGGTTGTTGTACAT
>NZ_JBGTFY010000076.1:0-43629 GCF_041747015.1 Nostoc sp. | reverse complement strand
GCTCCTGAAGGGGACTTGACGCCACGCTCACGTGAGCTAGATCAAATTCTTCGTTTAGCCGCCTAGACCACCAGTTGCAACTTTTTGATACTTAGCTCAGGAATTTAATTTCTGGGTCAATTTCTGCAAAAGTATAGTTAGCGATCGCACTCTGACGTTTTGCTGATAATCTTGGATAATACCCTCCATCAACTCAAACTAAGTGCCTTACGATATCCTCACAAAGTATTCCAGATGATTACTGATCTCAAAAATCACATCGGTAAAGGAAGCTAGAGAAAGTAAGTTCTTGGTGCATTTATGAAATTAATTCAAATACTAAAAGTTGCTGTAATTCCTGTTTTGACTGGATTGAGCTTTTTGTCTACATCAAATACAGCACTAGCTGACTACTTAAATAGTGAGGGTGTAGGAGGTAATTACCGTTATGAATTATGGTCTAGCGATGATAATAGTGGTTACTATTTGAAAATTTGGTTAAATGAAGCAAGTCCAACAAGTGACCCATACTCCACAACTAGAGCATTCACCTCTAGTAGGGAAGCTTTAATTAATTTTGATTGCAATTACGCTGAGAAAAATCTACCAGAATGTTCTCAATGAGAATTTTGAACCCTCTCAAAGCATCTTGGAAAGTTTAACATAATTCGTAATTGCTGATGACGCTTGCGGACTCGCTAACGTAATTCGTAATTAAATAATTCAATTACGAATTACAAATGATCTTCTGTGGGTTGATATTCTTGTTGTCTTTCGACAAACGTCTGGACACGGCTGCGGTAGTTTCTGATAGTCTCATCTACCCATTCGCGATCATTGCTATTTGCATACAAATGCACCAGTGGTTCGCTGGCATCTGGTAAAACTAACAGCCAACTGTCATCATAGGGTTGACAAACTTTTACCCCATCAATTAGTTCTAAGTTTTGGGCTGGGTGAGTTTCCACCAAGTAACGCATCAAAGCACCCTTGATTGTCCAGGGACAGCGTACTGTATAAGTTTTGTGAATTACATGGGGTAGTTCTGACCGCGCCGCAGCGAGCGATCGCTCCTGTATAGTTAACATCTCAATGATCTTAGCAATGCAAAACATGGAATCAAATCCTGGATGCAGTTGCGGGAAAATAAAACCAGTGTCTCCATTACCCCCTATTACCACATTCGGATTAGTTTGACAAGCTTCCATTAAAGCTGTAGGGTTAGCTTTAGTACGAATCACTCTGCCATCGTGGCGGCGGGCGACTTGTTCAATAGCACTGGAAGCATGAACTGGGACTACTACTGTGCCTCTGGGGTTAGCCGTTAGGATCATATCCACCATCAGCGCTGTTAACATTTCCCCACGAATTGGGAAACCGGATTCATCAACTAAAATTAGCTGTTCTCCATTAGCCGTTACTTGGACGCCAAAGTTAGCTTTTAATGCCTCGACTACATGACCTAACTGAGTCAGCAGTCCTTCTCGATCGGTTATTGACATCGCCGTTTTATTGACACTGGCATTCAGCACCACCGCATCAGCACCAAATTTATCTAACATTTGGGGTAAAACTGCTCCAGATACGGCATAAACATAGTCAATCACTACTTTTGCCCGACTGTTGCGGAGTGTATGAACGTGCAGTAGCTTCTCAAAGGCAGTGCAGTAGCGGTCGATAACTTGGTTGGGGTAAGATACATCGCCAATTTCATGAATTAGCGCCCGCCGCATATCTTCCTTAAAGTAGGCTCCTTCAATTTTCTTTTCTAGGGCTTTGGAGATATTAATCCCCTTGGCATCCATGAATTCAATCAGAATGTAGTCAGGGCGATCGGGGTGTACCCGCACATGGATACCACCAACTACCGACATTGTGGGTATAACGGTGCGGGCGATGGGAATAGCTGTAGCATCGAGGTTTTGAATATCGATACCTACTGACATCAAACCAGCAATGAGCGATCGCGTCACCATCCGAGAGATATTACGTTGGTCGCGGGAAACCGTTACATTAGAACCGGGTTTTAAGGTAGAACCGTAAGCGGCTCCCAATTTCACCGC
The DNA here is from genome assembly GCF_041747015.1 of Nostoc sp. Taxonomy (GTDB): domain Bacteria; phylum Cyanobacteriota; class Cyanobacteriia; order Cyanobacteriales; family Nostocaceae; genus Nostoc. The sequence continues at coordinate 41,587 of NZ_JBGTFY010000076.1, read as the reverse complement.
GAATTCTGGGGTGATGTCGATATTAGCTAATCCTTGTACACCGCGTTGCCCAAATAAATTCCGTTGAGCAATGTTTCCCCAAATCAAGTTAATATTTAAAATTGCTCCTGACTCAATTCTTTTACTAGGCCAAACGCGCACGCCAGGGCTAATTTGGGCTTCTTCTCCCACCGTAGAAAGCGAACCAACAACAGCAGCTTCTAATACTTGAGCGCGGCGGTCTACACGAGTACCACGGGAAATCACACAGGCAGAAAGATGTGCCTCCTCGCCAATGAATGCCCCATTCCACACTATCGGACGTTTAAGATTCGCATCAGCACCAATAGTGACATTATCTCCAATTACGGTTCCTGCCTCAATATGTACTCTTGCCCCGATGCGGCAATTATCACCAATCACTGCTGGGGTTTCAATAACAGCTGTCTGGTCGATGTAAGTATTTTGGCCTACCCATAACTCATGGGAAACTTCTTGGTAGGCACAATTTAGTTGGACTTTCCGATCTAATGCGTCATACTGAGCCTCCCGATAGGCATCTAAGTGACCAACATCGCACCAGTAACCTTGAGCAATGTAACCATACATTGGCTGATCTTTGGCTAGTAGTAAAGGAAATAAGTCTTTGGAAAAGTCGCATTCAGTGTTTGCTGGCAGATATTCCAAAACTTCTGGTTCAAGAATGTAAGTGCCCGTGTTGACGGTATCGGAAAAAATTTCACTACTAGAGGGTTTTTCTAAAAATCGGCTAATCCGTCCTGACTCATCGGTAATCACCACCCCAAATTCAATCGGGTTGGGAACCCTGGTCAAAATCAAAGTAGCTTTTGAATTTTTTTGTTTGTGAAATGCGATCGCAGCCGTGAGGTCAAAATCTGTTATGCTATCACCGCTAATCACTAAAAATGTTTCATCAAGAAGTTCGGCAATGTTTTTCACACAGCCTGCTGTACCCAAAGGCTGGTCTTCTTCGACGGCATAAGTCATCTGGACGCCAAAATCACTGCCATCTTGAAAATAGTCTCGCAAAACATCAGGTAAATAATGCAATGTCGCAATAACTTCTGTAATTTGATGTTTTTTGAGAAGATTGATAATATGTTCGGCAATTGGTCGATTTAGAATGGGTACCATCGGTTTGGGCAGATCGCAAGTTAACGGGCGAAGCCGCGTTCCCGAACCGCCTGCCATCAATACTGCACGCATAAATCCTCCTTAGCTATTTACAGCATTAGCTGCTTGAAGACGTGTCAGATATATTTTGTTTTTCTTTCTCTAGTCTCCTATGGATATCGAAATTTGAGGAACTTCCACAAGATGCATCTGCGGATAACAAAGTATATTTACTGATTACAGCAATTTGTTTATCCAGAGAAAATTAAACAAAGTTAATCCGATAGACTACTGGGCTTTTGGTAACAAAACTTATTAACTCTTCTGACAGTGATAAAGTTTATATTCGTAACCATCCACGCTTGGTAAAGATTGAGTATCAGACATAACACAGCTTTTGACGGTTTCTGCTACAGGGGCGTAAAAGTTTACCAGCCACAAGTCAAAAGGTCGTGGTAGCGTCTTTAAAGTATTTTCCAGAGCAATGGTAGAAGTATTGGGGTCTTGGTCTTGATGGGCAAGGACAAACAGAGGTTTTTGGAGTGAATTGGCAAGTTTAATCTCCCTTGCTACCCCCATCATTTCCCCGGTGTGTACATAAGTTTTGTGGGTAGCGGCAATTAGTACTGGCACTGGGGATACTTGTTGAATTAGTTGTACAAAAAGGTCAGGGCGATAATATTTCTGATAGCCAAGATTGCAGACTACTGTAACTGCACTAACAAATCCCATTAACCAAATTAACATCACAGCTTTTTTGCCGTTTATTCCCCATTTGCCGATGCTTTTTATGCCATTTTTCCCTTGTTCGCTTTCCATCAATTCCTTGGGAGGATGCCAACAAACTGCGAGACTTGCCCCTAGCAAAACAACGATCGCCGGAAAGTAAACAAAATTATAACGAGCGCCCCTGGTCAGATCGATTCCCAAAAAGTACGTAAAGATAAAGAACAAAGCGATCGCGCTGATCACGACTCCCATAAAAACCTGAATCATCATCCGGTTTTCTGGTTGCTGTAGTTGAATCTTGATCCCACGTAACAAAATTGGTACTGCCCAAATAAAGAAACTTAGCATTACCACTCCAGAAGGAATCACAAGCAATATCTGTGAAGATTCAACTGGCAGGAGGGAAATCATTGCAATCAATGTTCCTAAAGCTTGAAAGATTGGGCTTAACCAATCTAATCCAACGCGCGAACCTCGAATCCATTCGGTCAAAGTACCACGATTGCTATTCTCTAATAAGGTTGGTATCCAAATTAAACCCGCCACAAAAGTACCTGTAACAACGGCATAGATGCGCCGCCAGGGAGGAGAGAAGAGGAGAGAAAATTTGCTGCTAGTTTGCCATTGAAGCCAAGCAAGAAAAATCAAAACTACGGCTTCTGTGCAGAGGGTGAGGGTGAAAAAGTAATGAGTAGCAATACCTAAAGCATTAATTCCTATCCACAAAAATGCTACCCATATAGGTAAAGGTGTGCGGTTTTGAATATGACGTGTGGCAATTACTAGGCAAGTCAAGGAACCAGTTACCCATAAGATTGCCAAAGCGTAATGACGCGCTTCTTGTGCTAAAAATACGCCGTAGGGCGATACTGCCATCATGGCAGCAGTCAAATGTCCCACTAATTGCGAACGAAACGCTATTCTACCTAACACGTAAAAACACGGAATAGAAGCAGCGCCTAGTATAGCTGGTAGCAATCGCGCCGCAAACAGCGATACTAATCCTCCCTCGGTGGGAAATAATTTCATCCACAGGTAAGCCAGCACAAAATATAGTGGTGGATGACTATCTTGTGTAGCTAAGTTATGAACCACATCACCAATACTAGCCGTTAAGTTTGGTTGCAGGGGTTGCAATAAGGTATCAGGTGCGATCGCTTGATCTAGGGGAACTCCTAAAAAAGTATTCCCCAAGCTAAATACCAAGGTGGCAAACTCGTCAGTCCAAGGAGGCTTTCTGGTCAAGTTGGTTAGGCGTAAGCTGATGCCGATGATCAACCACATCAAGTTCAGCAAAGGGTGAAGCCAGGAAGGAGAAAGGCGAGTCTGCCAATTATACCAATGCTTGTGTTGTGAACCAGAGTTTGGATCTGGTAGAGGTCGGGAATGGGTGGCATAGGCAGGTAACAATGAGATAATTTTTCTGTAAAAATAAAATGCACCTGGGAAAATAACTCTCATTGCCGAGCCTCACACGAATAGATTTGTAGATTTTACGTCTTAGATTTAAGTTCGTTCTAAAATCTAAAAACAAAAATCTAAATCTCCAATCCCTGATTGTGACTATTTAACGTCAGTGACGCGCCAGCTGAGTTTCAAATTAACCCAGAAATTCCAGATGGTAGCAACTGCGATCGCAATCAACTTAGCTAAATACTCGTTTGTCCCCAAGACATTACAGAGAAAGTTAATTATTAAAGCTTGTATTACAACTCCTGCCAAACAGATCGCACTAAACTTCAAGAATCGCTTGAAACGTTGATGTGGATCACGTTGCCTCTTAGAAATATCACCAAAAGTCCATAAATCATTCCATAGGAAATTATTTATGATTGCCACTCCAGCCGAAAGAATCGTACTGCGCGTTAAACCTAAATGAATTACAGTACGCAGCAAGTGAAACACCGTTAAATCTACAAACACACCACTCAAGCCAACAAACCCAAAACGGACAAATCGACCAATAGGGAAATTGACTTTTCTACTAAATCGCCCTACCCGCCCTGTGGATAGCCGCAACCGCACTAAGTGATGGATGTAATCTATATACTGCTTCCATGTGACTTTACTCTCACCCTCTTTGCGTTCGCAGAACACATACCCAACTTCGGCAACTTGGTCTACTTTACCTCGCCCGATTACCTCAAGAAGAATTTTGTATCCGACGGGATTAAGTGTTGCATTGGCGATCGCACTCCTGCGCACCATAAAATAACCACTCATTGGATCGGTAACTCTGCCCAGTACCCCCGGTAAGATCACCAAGCCTAACAACTGAGCACCACGAGACAACAAACGTCTAACAACACTCCAACTACTAACACCGCCTCCTTCTACGTGACGACTGGCTAGTGCCAAATCTGCTCCCTGCTCAACACTACGCAACAGTTGCATCAGCACTTCTGGTGGATGCTGCAAATCTCCATCAATTACTCCCAACACACTCCCCATCGCTGCTTGCCACCCACGAATCACGGCTGATGAAAGCCCCCGTTCCTGTTGGCGTCGCATTACCCGTAAGTGGGGGTATTCTTCTATGAGGGATTGTGCTATTTCCCAAGTTCGGTCTGGGCTATCATCGTCTACCACAATTAGTTCATATTTTCCTGGAATAGATTCATCCAATAATTTACTTAATATACTGACTACATTCTTGATGTTGTCACGTTCCTTATAAGTAGGAATTACTAGAGAAAGATGGATAGATTCATCACTTATACCTACACCGTTAGGGGGCAACTCTGAAATCTTGAGTGGCCCAGTTGGAACTGTTAATAGCGAGTTGGATAGGTTTGTCTTCATATTTCAAATTGCAGAACGAGGGTGTATAAAGACCGGGCAAAATAGAGCCAAACATCTGCTGGCTTAAAATTTTATGAATACTTTTGTTACAGTTAGCTGCTCTGAAAGTTTAGTAATTTCCGCACTTTTATTCACAATATTTTCCCTAACTTCATCTAAACTTTACATTCTACGATTTATTTTTATGGTATATCGGCTGCATTTAGATGATTTTTTATACAAACAATTAGTTCAGCCGACTCAGCAAATATACAGCATATCATGAGTATCTCTGAATAATTTTTTTAATCATACTATGGTTAATACATAAGTCAATATGAAGTATTCTAAAATTTGGTAATTAGTAATTAAAGTTTTATAGCTATTAATATTTCATCAACAAATAATTCAATAGCCCGATATGTATATTTGTTATTTTAAAATATGAGAAAACGGAAATAAAGTGCAAATGCTGACTGCATAACTTTGTATATTTGTAGAAATTTACTTGTTACATTAGCAAGTATTAAATTAACTGAATACCACAATATAGAGAAATCTCAAAATAATTTGTAGTGTCTGATCATTCATCCACCCTGCGACTGACGCTCGTGATGCTTGAAGAATCGTTAACTCTACCCTAAACCTGTCAAACTCCCATCTATGCTAATTTCTGACCAGATACAACGGCAGTTTCCGGCTTTACTGCCGAATTATTCGTAAATTAGAGATTTTTTCACTTTTCTAAAAACTTATCAAGATTTAGTGATATACTACATAATAAACTTAATATAAATTAATAAATATATATAATATTTAGTAAGTATTATATTGTAAATCTGTCAAAAGTAATACTAAAAAATCCCCTAATGGGGCATTGCAAAAAGGGTAAAAATTTTGTTTGTTATTAGTTTGATGCCGTAGTTTTATTGCTTGTTTTGAGTAAATAAACATCTAAAAGACAGGGTACATTATGCATATTCCTGATGGATTTGTTTCTGTTCCGGTGGCAGGGGCTACCGGTTTAGCAAGTGTGGCAGCACTCTTTATTGCCTTCGGGCGATCGCAAGAAGCTTTTGGTATCCGCCGTGCGCCCATACTGGGACTAACCACCGCCTTCATTTTTGCCGCCCAGATGATCAATTTTCCAGTCGCAGGAGGTACCAGTGGTCACTTGTTGGGGGGAGCTTTAGCAGCGATCGTTTTGGGCAGTCCTTGGGCGGGAACGTTGTGTATCGCCACAGTTTTAATTATTCAAGCCGTGCTATTTGCCGATGGTGGCATTACAGCCTTGGGCGCAAATATTTTGAACATGGCAGTGATTGGTGTTTGGGTAGGTTGGATTTTAACCCAAACCTTGCAACGGCTATTTGGTGGGTCTAAAGGGCGTTTACCCTTGGCTGCTGGCATGGCAGCTGGTGTAAGTGTAGTAGTAGCAGCTGTAGCAGCAGCCATTGAGTTAACCCTCTCTGGAACTGCACCTATAGCCATAGTTTTACCAGCCATGACTGGTGTACATATTTTGATTGGCATCGGTGAAGGGCTAATTACCGGGGGTGTGCTGACTTATCTAGCCACCGCTCGTCCAGATTTGTTACCAGGGGAACAGCATGAGTTTCGCGGTTGGTCAATACCTATTGTCACCATTTTCTTGATTGCGGGAGTGCTGTCACTGTTTGCCTCAGCATGGCCTGATGGTTTGGAGAAAGTTGCCGAAAACACGGGCTTCCTCGACTTAGCCGGAAAAGTCCGGGTAATTGTACCCACACCGTTAGCTGACTATGGGATTGAGGGTTTGGGGCCAATTGGTACTAGTATCGCTGGACTGGTAGGATGTGCGGTTTGCTTTGCCGTTGCCTTTGGGATTGCCAAAGTGGTGAAACCGAAGAATGCTTAAACTTTCCTTACCGCTACGTTTGCAACTAGCTTTAGTAGTTGTGGTGGGAGCAGCTTTATTAAAGCATTATGCTTGGTATTGCTTAGGTGTATATGGCGCGATCGCACTTTTGTGGGTCTGGCTGTTGCGCGTACCAATTCGCCAGTTGGGAGGATTACTCGGTACAGAATTGATTTTTTTGTCATTGCTGGCATTACCCTTGGGATGGGAACGAGCCAGTTTTTTGCTAGTTCGTTCTCTGATTTGTCTGATTACCATGAATAGTTTTTTGTTAACCTTACCGCCCCACAGTTTCGGCATCGCCCTTAAAGGCTTACCAGTGCCAGCACCTTTAAAAGAAAACTTGTTGTTAGCTGGGCAATATATGGAAATTTTGCTCTCCGAAGTGACGCGGATGCAGCGCAGCGCTCAATTACGCGGTTTAACTGGGACTGGGGGATGGCTGCGCTACGCCAGTGCTGCGATGATTGGAGCCTTGTATCTCCGCAGTCTCGACAGGGCAGAGCGAGTTTACGCGGCAATGGTAGCTCGTGGTTACAATGGGCAATTACCCATAGATTCTACCCTCAGACCAAAAGAGCGTTTTGCCCTGTTAGCAGCTTGGGCGATCGCTGCTGGTGTAACTTTAACTTCTTACAGAATTTAGCGCAGTTGTGAATATTGAGTTTGTGAATTTTGAAATCTTTAACTTCTAATCCCCAACCATCAACCCATAACCCTCACGCAGCCGTGGTCGAGGTTGAGAACTTAGTGTATGCCTATTCTCGCCAGCAGCCAGTATTACAAGAAATTTCTTTTACCTTAAATCCGGGCGATCGCGTAGCGTTGATGGGAGCCACTGGTTCGGGAAAAAGCACCTTGCTAGAGAACCTGATCGGCTTAAAACAACCGCAAACTGGGAAAATTACGATTAATGGCATCCCCGTAGAACCCAAAACGCTACCACAAGTACGTCGTCAAATTGGCTTTAGCTTCCAAGATGCCAACGACCAACTATTTATGCCGACCATCTTGGAAGATGTCACCTTTGGGCCACGCAACTATGGAATATCACCAGCAGAGGCAAGCGATCGCGCCCGGCAATTATTAGCTGATTTTGGTCTAGAAGCCTACGCCAATCGTTCCGCCCACGAACTTTCTGGTGGACAAAGACGCTTGGCCGCCCTAGCCTCGATTTTAGCCCTAGAACCGACAATTTTAATTTTGGATGAGCCGACTAACGGACTTGATCCAGCATGGCGGCGTCATTTGGCCCAAGTGTTGTTAAAGTTACCTGTGCAGGTGATATTAATTGCTTCTCATGATCTGCATTGGTTAGGCAGAGTTACTCAACGTGCTTTGGTACTGGCTGGTGGTCGCATTCAAATAGATAGCGATATTCAGCCACTTTTGCAAGATGGCACTACTTTAGACCAGTTGGGTTTACCGATAGATTGGTGATCCCAGCAGACAAAGGAGAGCCGGGACACAGGAGTAGACTTCTGAGCTTCATCTGCATTGAAAGAGGCAGGAGGCAGTAGGGGTTAAATCCCCTACTGATTTGAAGCCATTGAACTGTGACATCTCCTAGACTGAACGGAATACCGTTGCATTGTACGCTTCTCACCCAATCCGGCTATTGCTTGGGAGGCGATGAGCTTTGTTTTAAGTCCACGGAATGCCCTACCGCAGACAACATAATTCTACCAGAAATATCCATTAAACTCTCATATTTTGCTCGTTCCCTCCATGTTTCCCTTCCTCTCTACGAGACGCTACGCGAACGCTATCGCATTGGTGAGGCAGTGCGGTCTTACCTCTTTGCCCAACCGATAAGTCCATCCACTGACGCGAACGCTATCGCATTGGTGAGGCAGTGCGGTCTTGGGGTTTCCCCAAGTGGAGCAACTACCGTCGGGAAACTCTCGTCAACTGTTTTTTTGCTAGCCGACTTAACCAAATTTGATTTTCAAGTGGAGCAACTGCCGCCGGGAAACTGTCGTCAACTCCCTCGCAATTCATGAGGCAGCGCGGTCTTCTCCCTTCTCTACGAGACGCTCCGCGAACGCGGAGCGTCTCGTAGAGAAGGCGTTAGCCTCTCCCTTTGGGAGAAGGGGAGACGCTAAGAGCGATAGCGCAGCGTTAGCGAGTCCGCGTACTCTTACAGAGAAGCAAGCTACGCTTTTAGCGTCTCGTAGAGAGCGTCTGGGGGTTTCCCCCATGAGCGACTGCCGTCTGGACACCTCTTTTCAAGTAGGTGTGAGGCAACATGGCTGTTTTATGCTAAATAAAATTTGAAATCCACTTGACATTACGTACATTTACGGTACAATTCAATATGAGTTGGTTGACAGCAAAATATTGGACTTTTACACAACAATTAAAACTATAGCAATGCGATTTGATTTCTGAAATTATTTGCGTAGGCTGGGAGTGGAGAGTAAGGAAGAAGTCTCTTTGAGTTGTACTGAGTTTGTTCAAAAATCAAATATGAGTCCTATATATTATATAAAAAAATACTTTACTTAAGGGAGGCTACACGTTCGGCTTCTGCAAAGCAGTGGGGAGTTCTGTTATGTCCATCTTTATAGATAATTCAGTGTTGTTTGTATCTGACTATAAATTATGATTGTATTTGTTATTCCACTTAAAAGTAGTCAAGTTTCAAAAGATTGGGATTTAGTATCACAATTGTTTGAAAGATGTCTGAAATCAGTTTGTAATCAGACATCTGACAAATTTAGAGTTATCGTTGTTTGCCATGAAAAACCAAATATTGGTTTTTCCCATCCTCATATTACTTATATCGAAGTTGATTATCCTTCACCCATTCAACAGATGAAAGAACTGAATTTAGAGCAAGAAGTGGATTGGAGAGGGGCAGAAACCTTCAGTAAAAATATAGATAAAGGACGAAAACTTTTGACTGGATTAGCCTATGCTGAGAAATTTTCGCCTTCTCATGTAATGGTAGTTGATGCTGATGATTCTATAAGTAGAAATATAGCTAAATTTGTCGAGCAAAATCCTAATTGTAATGGCTGGTATATAAAGAGGGGTTATCTGTATCATGAAAATTGGCAATTTTTAAAGGTAAAATTCAAAGATTTCAATCAGATATGTGGTTCCTCGGTAATCATTAAATATGAATTCTATCCTCTACTCTTCAATAAGTATCAATACCAACATCGAAAAACTCTACTTGATAATGGAATAGCGCTCGAAGCATTACCATTTCGTGGAGCTATTTATTCAGTAGGAAATGGAGAAAACATTTTTCAAACTGGTGAAAGACAAAATAGAAGATTTAAAAAATATGGAATATTGTCAGTAATAGCGTATATTTTTAGGTATCGCAGATTAACCAATTCAATTCGTAATGAGTTTAGCTTTGATCCTATGGTTTAATTTTGTAATATTTATTCCCACATAACAGTTAAAACTGGACAAAATCCCTATGGGGGGGGCTACGCGTTCGGCTTCTGCGAAGCAGTAGGTAGCTCTGTTTATGTCTATCTTGCTAGAGGATTCAGCCGAGTTGTTTGTATCTCACTACTATTATGCTTGTATTTGTTATTCCACTTAAAAGTCGCCAAGTTTCAAAAGATTGGGATTTAGTATCACAATTGTTTGAAAGATGTCTGAAATCAGTTTGTAATCAGACATCTGACAAATTTAGGGTTATCGTTGTTTGCCATGAAAAACCAAATATTGGTTTTTCCCATCCTTATATTACTTATATCGAAGTTGATTATCCTCTACCCGGTCAACAGCTAAAAGAACTAGGTTTAGAGCAAGAAGTAGATTGGAAAGGGACAGAATTCTTCAGTAGAGAGATAGACAAAGGACGAAAACTTTTGAATGGATTAGCTTATGCTGAGAAATTTTCGCCCTCTCATGTAATGGTAGTTGATGCTGATGATTGTCTAAGTAGAAATATAGCTAAATTTGTCGAGCAAAATCCTAATTGTAATGGCTGGTATATAAAGAGCGGTTATCTATATCACGAAAATCGTCAATTCTTACAGGTAAAATTCAAAGATTTCAATCAGACGTGTGGTTCCTCGGTAATCATTAAATATGAATTGTATCCTCTACTGTTCAACAAGTATGAATACCAACATCAAAAAACTCTACTTGATAATGGAATAGAACTCGAACCATTACCATTTCGTGGGGGTATTTATTCAGTAGGAAATGGAGAAAACATTTTTCAAACTATTGAAAGACAAAATAAAAGATTTAAAAAGTTTGGAATATTGTTAAGAATAGCAAATCTTCTTAGATATCGTCGGTTAACCAAGTCAATTTGTAATGAGTTTAACTTTAATACTACGGCTTAGTTTTGTGATATTTATAGGGTGTCGTTAGCAAAAGATTAAGTTTAAATTAACAGACAAAGGCAATACATTTATCAGAACGCCGTAATACCCCTGCCTTAACGCTTCTCCCAAAGCTCCGGTGTACACACAAGTCCTAAAATCCTTTACTGGCAAGATATAAGTCTTAGTAGGCAAGGTTTTGAGTCTATCTGTCTGATTATTAATAGTGTCAGCTTATTGATATAACTCTATTTACCTTCTTTACTCGTAATATTGGATATTATAGCAGTTCTCGTTTACGTGAGGTACACCCGTAGGGGTACGGCATGCCGTGCCCCTACACCTTGGGATATAACGTTGTACCGCATCTGAATGGGAACCGCTATATATTGTGGATTTTATTGCTGTTGGTGTGTTAATGTCTGTTTTACATAAATATACTGTTATTGCTCCTGTTAGTCTAAGCATTGCTTTGTTTATTACTAGTTGCAGCGAAAGTAAAGTCTCCCAGTGCCAGCGACTGATTCGGGTTGTGAACGCAGGAACATCACTGATTGATAAAAATAAAGGAACGCAAGTGATAACCAGCTTACAGCTATCTAAAGATTTAGAATTTGTGACTAAATCCATAGGGGAACTTAAATTAACAGACCCCAAGCTGAAGGAATTTCAAAGCGGTTTTGTCAAGATTTTCAAAAATCTCAGTCAAGCGATCGCTAAGGCAGGTAAGGCTCTTGGTGCGTCCAAGATAGCAGAAGCCTCGGCATCGGGTAGAGAAAAAATCCAAAAGGCAAGGGACGAAATTGACTCAACACTAACAACAGCAGCTACAACTGTTGGCAAGCAGTCAGATACGTTAGGAAATGCAATAAATAAGTATTGTCGCCAGCCAGAATAATCGATTTGGGGCATTGGGAATTGGGATTAGTCCATGCCCCTCTACTTTCTAGACTTGATCCCCCCTTTTTAAGGGCAGGGCTGTTTTATATCCTAAAAGGTGTAAAATTACAAGCGTCGAGAGGATGAAAACAATGGGTGCAAATCTGATTGGACAGCTGCGGCAAGTAAAAGCCAGGATTTACCTCTAATGATATTGACAAACTCTTATCCTTTGTAGAGTGAAACAGCCCTGCTATAAAAAAGGGGGTTAGGGGGATCTAAATAATGACAAATGACAAATGACAACGTTGGATTTCCTTCCTTAAGCCAACCTACTTGCCCAATGACAAATGCCCAATACCCGCACCTTTACGGACGGACACTACTACCGTTAGAAAGATTAAAGCTCCTTAACCTTTCGTTACAGTAGACATATCGAGAGAAATGAAAGCAAACCTCTCGAAGCTGAAATCAAAGGTAGACGACATGAATGGCACAATTCGCGTTGGTAATCTCTTCGGAATTCCCTTCTATATCCATCCGTCATGGTTTTTAGTTCTGGGCTTGGTAACTTGGAGCTATAGCAGTGGACTGGCGGCACAATTTCCCCAATTATCTGCGGGATTAGCTTTGCTACTAGGATTGATGAGTGCGCTGATGTTATTTGCCTCAGTCGTCGCCCATGAATTAGGCCACAGTTTCGTTGCTATTCGTCAGGGAATTGATGTCAAATCCATCACACTGTTTATATTTGGTGGTTTGGCAAGCTTAGAAAAAGAGTCGAAAACTCCAGGTGAGGCTTTCTGGGTTGCGATCGCAGGTCCAATAGTTAGCTTACTACTGTGCGGTATCGTTACAGCCATTGGTTTTACGACTGCTGCATCAAGTCCACTAACTGCAATTCTCGGTGTTCTGGCTTCCGTTAACTTAGCATTAGCGCTGTTCAACCTCATTCCTGGCTTACCCTTAGATGGCGGAAATATATTAAAAGCCCTGGTTTGGAAAATTACAGGCAATCCCTATAAAGGTGTGACTTTTGCCAGTCGAGTTGGGCAAATTTTTGGCTGGGTAGCAGTTCTTTCGGGAATACTTCCTCTACTATTATTTGGCAGTTTCGGTAACTTCTGGAACTTGTTAGTAGGCTTCTTCTTGTTACAAAATGCTGGTAATGCGGCTCAATTTGCCAGAGTCCAAGAAAAACTTACAGGTTTGACTGCTGAAGATGCTGTAACTCACGATAGCCCGATTGTGTCTGCTAATCTTACTCTGAGAGAGTTTGCCGATGAGCGGGTAGTGAGTGGACAAAACTGGCGTCGGTTTTTAGTGACTGATCGTGAAGGACAATTAGTAGGTGAGATCGCTGTTGATAATTTGCGAACCATCCCCACAGCACTATGGTCAGAAACTCAAATAAAAGACGTGATGCGATCGATTACAGAGTTTACCACAATCCAATCCGATCAACCTCTACTGGAAGTCATGCAGTTACTTGAACAACAAAAGTTATCTGTGCTTGCCGTGATTCGTGACAACGGCGTTTTAGTTGGAATCTGAGAAAAAGCTGCAATTATCCAACTACTTCAAAGCGGAACCCAGCCTAACCCTGCATAATTGTCTCAAAAAACGGCGTTGCTGATTTAGAGAATTTCTTTGATGTCCAAATCCTTTTCAATTAATCCAGACAATTAGAGATTTCAAACAAATAAATTATCAAATTTTGTGGGGTAGGCAGCGTTCAGTCGAACGCTGCCTACCCCACAAGAAGTTATTGAGTGTTTATTTATCAAAGGGGAAGCGGAAAGGTAAAAGCCTCGCCCGAAGTTAAACGAAATAATCCGTGCATTATAGGGAAGGTTGATACCCCGCCTCTAGTGGGCGGTCTACTCCCTTTCCCCTTTTCCCTTTCATTTAAAAGTCCCTTAAGGTGCGAGGGCATTACCCCGAATTAGGCTACCAAGAGTTTTGGCAGTAATTTTCAGTTGGGTGATGGGATTAGCTGGGACAACCGTCTTATACAAATAGCTATCGAATGTCAGCCGTTGTACATCGAGGTCATCGCACATTTCCACAAACGCCTCGCGGGTGGCATTGGAACGATAGAATACACTTTGCAGAATGTCCAGCACTTTGTAAGTGAGTCCGTATCTTTTATCCCAACGCTTCAGGTAAACCTTGAGGTCATTTTCAGTAGGAATACGGCTACCACTGTTAGACATTTCTACAATGGTTTCAGCACACATCCGCCCAGATTTAGCGGCAAAATAAATACCTTCGCCAGAGGATTTGGTAACGTAACCAGCCGCATCTCCCACCAAAGCGATGCGACCAACAACACGACGGGGACGGGGATGTTCAGGAATGGGGTGCGCTTCGACTTTGATAATTTTACCGCCTGCCAGTTTCTCGGAAGCACGAGCGCGGATACCCGCTTGTAACTGTTTGATACTGGCTTTATTGACGTGCATAGTGCCTGTACCGACAGCTACGTGGTCATGTTTGGGAAAAACCCAAGCGTAGAAGTCAGTAGAAACGTCATCACCGACATACATTTCGGCGAGGTCGTTATAGTAGGCCATTTTGTCTTCGGGTAAGCGAATCCGCTCTTGGAAAGCGATCGCATAATTATAATCCCCAGCATCCATTTCTTTGGCAACGCGGGAATTAGCCCCATCTGCACCAACGATCAGATCCACTTTCAGGGTTTTGGCAATACCCTGTGCACCTTCTGCTGTATGGTCAACGTAATGGATGGTATAGGGGTCAGTATTGTTTCCTGGTATATCGAGTTTATGAACAGTGGCATTAATTAAATTTGCGCCGACTTTTGCCGCGCGATCGCGCAAAAAGCCATCTAGCACTTCCCGGCGGCACATTCCTATATATTCATCTTCATTTACCAGATTGATATCAACTTCGCGGTTGGAAGGCGAAATCATTTTCATCTTCCGTACCCGGCGATCGATAATCTCTGGTGGTAGGTCAAATTCACCCACCATACATAGGGGAATTGCACCCCCGCAAGGCTTCGCATTGTCTAGCTTTCGCTCAAACAGGTAGGTTTCAATCCCAGAGGCAGCCAGTGTTTCAGCAGCAGATGAACCAGCAGGGCCTGACCCAATAACAGCAACCCGTAGTGTCAAAGGTCTTTCTCCCAATCTTTACATTTACCGAGAGCATACTACCACGGTCTTTCGGGTGATTTAGCGCTTTGCTTTCAGGTTTCTCCTGAAATGCAATATTCCTTAATGTTTCGATACAAAAAGCGATTCTTGACCTTAACTTTATTCGCTTAAACTTCCGCGCAATGGTAATATAGCGGTTATTTTATTTTCACCTGATGTTTTATCTGTATTAGCTTTCAAGCGTGTCAATCTGCTTTTCCGAATCCGATCGCTGTCTCGAACACCACCTGCAAGTTCATATTCATTGCTGTTTTTGCCGTATTTGCAACCAACCCACGTCAGCATTTTGTCTGAAACCTGATTTAAGGTTTTTTCCATTTCATCCAACTTTGTTTTAGAAGAGTCAATCATAGCTATATCAGCGTTATAATCATCAAGCGTATTGTGAAAGTGTTCTATTAATTGAGTCAGGTTTTGCAAGTTGTAAGTATCATCAAAATTGATATTTTGATCGATGGCTTTCAGTCCGGCAACTCTAAACTCAGCTTTTTCTAAAATCCGAGAACTACGTTTTTTCCGAGACATAAATTTATACAGATATTAAAGCTTTACTGACCTATCTTGTCTCAATTAATTCATATGCTGGTTCAGCAAAAAGCGCAGTCTTTTAAATAAAATTTTTTACTTGTGTCCGTAATTTCTCGGTATTTAATCACCAATGGTTGATTTTCAGGGAAATAATATTATGTTTAAGTTGCACGAAAATTACAATATTGTTGCATAAGCGATCGATCGCAGTTGACTAGAAGTTAAGATGCCATCGCTTTAACCTTAAGGCTTTATGTTCTGGCTCTAAGACTTAATATTCTGACTCTAAGGCTTAACGTTGTAATCTTAAGCCTTAAGGTTCTAGCTTTAAGGGTTAATATTATGACCTTAAGGCTTAATGTTGTAGCCTTAAGAGTCAACATTCTAACATTGATGACTAAAGTTTGTTGGTGAGTGCAATCATCGCTACATAGTGTACATTGTTGATTTACAGCGATCGCAGAGTTGGATAAAACTTCAATATGGGAGTTTTACCAAAGAAGAGCAGCAACTATTGATGATAATTAACAGGTATATATCAATATTATTGGTTTAACCAAGCTTCTAAATCAGCAACACTAGAAAAATCTAGCAACGCCTCTCCTAAATTCTCTAATTGTTCAATGGATAAGCTTTTAATTCGCTCGATTAATGATGCCTCAATTTCACCAATACGGCGATTGAGTAGACGCACTATTAAGTCTTGTTCTCCCTCTTGCCTTCCCTCTTGCCTTCCCTCTTGCCTTCCTTCTTCTTTGGCTTGTTCTCTGTCTCTTTGATAAAGTGGTTCTAATCGCATAATTAACTCCCGATCATCTGCTTCTAATTCTTGATTTACTCTCAAATTTTCGCGCAAGTTGTAAACTAATTCAAGAGTTGCTTTTTGGTATGGATGATCTAATGCTAACCCTTGCAACTCAATAATCGCTTGCGACTGTACACTTCCTCTTCCCAAAAGCCTCAACCATAACGTTTCCGGTGTTTGGGGTAGTTGGTGTATGGCTACAATTGCTGTCCGCAAGGCATCTGGCAGAAAATGCACTCCCGATAACCAACCTGCTTTTTGCATAGTTCCAAAGCTAGACAATTTAGTTTCAGATATGGTTGGAGTCAGAACCCACAATTTGGGAATTTCTGAGTCCTGAAGTTTGCTTTTATTTGCCTTAGCTTCTCGTCGCAGGAGAGCCTTGACTTCTAATAATTTGAGAATACAGTCGCATATTTCATCGGTAAAAGCTGGATTGCGGTATGGTTCTATAATCGCCGGATGTTCAACAAATCTTCCTAGCAAACCCAGTATTTGTATATTAGAACTTTGCTGTTTAGCAGGAGTGAATAAAACATCTATTTCTTTAATCTCTCCTGATACTTTTTCTGATGCCTTGACCTCTCCGTAATTTTTTAATAGTTCTTCTAGATAGTCCTTGGCAAATTTATCATGTATAAAGCGCGTCATTCAATTTTAATATTGGGTAAATTATGGGAAATAATTAAAAGTTTTATTATATCTGTGATAATAAGTAAATAAATAGCCAAAGCCTGAAAAAGGAACCATTGGGGAAGTCGCTTTTTGCCATCTATGAAGAATAAGGGTAAAGGGAAGAAGTCACCAGGACAGATGAGTTTACCTTGGGACAAGCAACCAGTAACAGAAAGTACTGAAGTGCATGAAGTAGCAGAAAAATTTATTGGTGCTAACGAGTTTAAGCCCCAGTAACAGGTATCGGAATTCTGAAATGCTGATTCTACCCTACAAAAGGGAGCTGCAATAAATATTCACATAACCCGGAAAGGCTTAAATGTTACAGTTTACAACTCTCGATGCGAGAGAAGACATTGCGTCTGTTACCCAAATCCCCGAAGCCCAACCGAGCTCAAACTCAATGGACTTTCTCCAACTAGCCCTCATGGGTAAGTGTGCCACTGGGGCGCTAGTGTCAAATGTGCCTTCTGAGTAGCTGATCCATTCTTTATTCAAAATCCATCCTCTTCTCCACCCGACCTTATCACCAAACTTATTCCAAGCTTCTTCGTAGTATTTGCCGTCCGCCTTACCGCCGACGCCCAAGTAAATTTTCTTTTGTACGCTGAAACCAAATTTCCCATTGCTGTATTTTACCCACAATTGGTCAATTTTGCGGAGGTCGGTGCAAGGAAAATTTAAGAGTTCATCTGTGCTGAACCAGCCGCCGTCTTTCTTACCCACAGCCTGCATCATCATTAGATAAGTTTCTATGTCAGCTTCTTTCCACTTGTGTGCTGCCAGTAAATCGCGCAGTTTGGTGTAGTCGATGCCTTTTTCTGAGGCAAGGTCATTTGTCTTAATAAGTTTAGGGCTTGTTTCTGGTGGTTTAGGCTGAATTGTAGGTCTTGTTCCTGGCTTTAGCCCTGTAATGCCCCAAATCAACTGCCCCATCGGGTCAGGTTGCGAAGAACGGAAATCAACCCACATTAAACCTTGGAGAAATAAAGGAAGTTGTGGCTCTGTTGGAGCATCCGATAAAAGTACCGGAATGACTGGACATTTTCTATTCACAAATTGCCGCAAAAACGCATTAATTTCTTGACTTTGCCAAGGGCCAAATCCTGAACTCCCTACAAAAATAGCTACTGCTCCAATTTGGTTTATCTGCTGCTCTAATGAATCCTGCCAAGAAAAACCAGGGCGTAATTCCCAAATATCTAACCAGGGTTCAAGTTCGCGTTGCTTTAGTTGTTCGGCAACTTGGATGACCGCAGGCTTATCCTTACTGTTGTGGCAAAGAAAAACATCGAATTTTTCCATTGGTTACTCTTCCACTCCTGCAATTACCGCCAACGCCTTCGCATACTTTTCCAAACCATTACGCAAAGCTTCCAACTCACTTCGCAACTTCGGTTCCTCTGACCAATTCTGCTCATGTTCCTTGGGACTCAAACCCAAAGGTCGTTTCGCTTCCCAAGCTTGCAATAAAGGATGCCATTTAGCCAAAAATGGTCTTAACCCATTATTCAACACTGCGATCGCAATTCCCCCCACAGAATTACGAGAACCCCCCACATTAGGCCCGGCTACTTTAAGAACTTCGCGGGTAATTCCAAATAAACTATAGAGAGAGTTCAACGCTTCCCGTACCAACCCTTGGTCAACTTCCAATGATTGCACAGCAATGCGGGTAACAAGTTCCACATACAGCGACCAAGCTGCTTTACGTTCTGTTATGTCAACTTTCCAAGACATCGAACCAATGCCAAAAGGCAGACTTACAGATACAGTCTCTAAGGAAACGCGATCGCGCATAAGTGTAGTAAGCAAATTTAACTAATTCTTTGTGATTATTATAGTAATTATTAAATGAATACCCAAATTGGAAGTAAGACCAAAGCCACTGTCTGGGTGGTGGAAAACGGCAAAATGCGATCGCGTTTAGACCATCTCACCACTGAGGAACCTTTAGAAATTCGCCTTGTCCCTCTCCAGAAAACGATAGCTGTTACTATGCGGACACCGGGAGCGGATTTTGAACTAGCTGCTGGTTTCCTCTACGGTGAAGGAGTCGTTAGCCGCAGGGAAGATATCAGACGTATTAGCTACTGTGTGGATGAATTAGTAGATGGTGAGCAAAGCTACAACATCGTGAATGTGGAATTGAGAGATGGGCTGATTCCAGACTTACAGCCTTTGGAGCGTCATTTCTACACTAATAGCGCCTGCGGAGTTTGTGGTAAAGCTAGTCTTGAAGCCTTGCGTCTAAGAGTTTGTCCAGTGATTCCTTCAGGTTTCAAAGTAACACCTGAGATTATTTACAGTCTACCAGACAAGCTCCGGGCGGCTCAAGGTATCTTCACTGTTACAGGAGGTTTGCACGCTGCGGCTACCTTCGATGCTCAAGGACAATTGTTAAATCTGCGAGAAGATGTTGGACGTCACAATGCTTTGGATAAATTAATCGGTTCAGCGTTGCTCAGTGATCAGTTACCTTTGAATAATCAGATTGTTTTGGTTAGCGGACGCTCTAGTTTTGAGATTTTACAAAAGTCTACAACTGCTGGGGTTCCTATTGTCTGTTCTGTTTCTGCTCCTAGTAGTTTGGCGGTGTCCGTCGCTAAAGAATTCGGAATTACTTTAATTGGATTTCTACGCGGGAAACGATTCAATGTCTACACTGGGTGGGATAGAATACACACTGCTTAAAAAAATTATAATTAATGTAAAGAATAAAAATTAATTTCACAAATGGATAATAGATATGACAGATTTTCAAATCAGGGGAATCAACCACATAGCTTTGGTATGTAAGGACATGGCAATCACCGTGGACTTTTACAGCAACACTTTGGGCTTAAAGTTAATCAAAACCATTGCCTTACCAGATGGTGGGCAACACTTCTTTTTTGATATTGGTAATGGGGATGCCTTGGCTTTTTTCTGGTTTCCCTCGGCACCTAAAGCCGCACCGGGGATTGCGTCTATGAGAGTTGATGGCTTTCAGACTGGCAATATAACTACCGCTCATGGCTCATTAAACCATTTGGCATTTAACGTTCCACTAGAAAAAATTGAGGAATACAGAGAAAAACTGGTCGCTAAAGGTGTGAAAGTGACGCCTGTATTACATCATTCAGATGTTCCCTCAGGGTTTGTTCCAGAACTTGACGAAAGTACATTTATTTCCTCAATTTATTTTTTCGATCCTGATGGCATTTCGCTAGAGTTTGCTGCTAATGTACGCTCTTTGGGTGATCCTGTGCGGGATCTTCACCATCAACCAGCCACAGCGACTAGTATAGCCAACTAGTATAGGAAGGCACAGATAAGTCCGAGCGGAGGCTTCCGACGCTCTCTACGAGACGCTGCACTTCGGCCTTTCGGCAAGGCTCAGTAAGCACGCAAACGCGGACTTACTAACGCTGCGCTATCCAATCGGAACTTCAGAGAGGCAGCAAGTAGGAGGCTGATCTTTGCCAGCTGCAAAACCTGTATTTGGAAAAACAATATTTTAGTAAGGTGATATTTAGCAAATATGGTTTTCCAGTATACTGATGCGATGGTAGCGATCGCATCGACTAATTTTAAGAATTTGGTGAGTTTCTATACCAAATTGCTAGGAGAAAACCCAGCATCATTGATTCCAAATATCTATGCTGAGTTTCATTTAGCTAGTTTGCGATTAAGTATTTTTCAACCGAAAAAAACACACGAATCTGAATTTGAAACAAGCCACAAAAGTAAGATAAGTTTGTGTTTAGAGGTGAGCAACTTGGAAGATGCGATCGCCCACCTAACCGCTTTAGGTTATTTCCCACCTGGAAACATTTCCATTGCTGACCACGGCAGAGAAATTTATGCTTACGATCCCGATGGCAATCGTCTGATTTTACATCAAGCCAAAGAGGAGTGATAATTGATAAGTAATAATGAATAATTTTATTTAAAAAGCACTATGGCTATAACTCAAAATTATAGATTAAACCTGATTCAATGGTATCCAGGTCACATTGCCAAAGCTGAAAAGAAGCTCAAAGAACAGCTGAAGCGGGTAGATGTGGTGTTTGAAGTCCGAGATACCCGGATTCCCTTAGCGACTCACCATCCCCAAATAGCTGAGTGGGTGGAAGGTAAAGCACGGGTGTTAATCCTTAACCGAGTCGATATGATTACGCCGCAAATGCGATCGCTCTGGACAGATTGGTTTAAACGTCAGGGAGAAGTCCCTTATTTTACTAACGCTCAACATGGTAAAGGTATAGCAGAAGTGGCACGGGCAGCGCAAGCCGCCGGGGTAGAACTTAATCAAAGAAGAAGCGATCGCGGGATGTTACCTCGTCCCGTCCGAGCTGTAGTGATTGGTTTTCCTAATGTCGGTAAATCAGCTTTGATTAACCGTCTGTTGGGACGGCGAGTAGTAGAAAGTGCAGCTCGTCCTGGGGTAACTCGCCAACTACGCTGGGTGCGGATTTCCGAACATTTGGAATTATTAGATGCTCCTGGTGTCATTCCGATCAGATTGGAAGACCAAGAAGCAGCATTGAAATTAGCCATTTGTGATGATATTGGTGAAGCATCTTACGATAATCAGCTAGTAGCAGCAGCTCTAGTGGATTTATTGAACTACTTGGAAGTTGTAGCTACAGATTTGTTACCGAAAAAACCATTACAGTCTCGTTACCAACTTGATTCTATATCCGACACCGGAGATGTCTATTTGCACGCCTTGGCAGAGCATCGTTACAAAGGGGATGTAGAGCGAGCTGCAAGGCAACTTCTAACAGATTTTCGCAAGGGGTTGTTAGGTGAGATTAGTTTAGAATTACCGCCTAATTGAGAAAGTAGGAGATGGTCAGTGAGCTTGTCGAAGTGCAGCCTCTCGTAGAGAAGTGCAGGAGAAATTATAGTAGTATTTGCTACACTCAGTTTTGGGAATGCAGTTAACAGTGTTATAAAGAAAAGGTGAAGGTTAATGTGTAGGGTATGACTCACATCAGAGTTTCTTGTACCTCTAGCTTCGATGGATCGTATCACACTCATGACTGAACTCACATTACGGCTGCAAGAGAGAGATATCGAAACAGCGATCGCAGTTGACCAAGATGTATTCACAATTGGTCGTTTGCCGGAATGCAACTTGTACTTACCTTTTGCTGGAGTATCCCGTCACCATGCTCGCCTTGTAAAAACAGCTGACGGTGCGTGGACTATTGAAGATATGGGCAGCAAAAACGGCACACAAGTAAATAGATATCTTGTTAGCTCTCCCCAAGAGTTACATCACGGCGATATCGTTTCTCTAGGCAATGTTAGCCTGTTAGTGCTACTTACAAATCCTACTTCACAATCGACACCTGAGCATCCCGGAACTTCGGACATTAATGAGCAAAGAACAATCCTTCACAATGTCGAACAACTGCAACAGCAATGGATTGCAGCTGATAGCAAGGATGGCAACATCAATAATAAGGACAAAACCATTGCCCGTCTCAAAGACTTAGTGGACATAGCCAAAAATCTCTGTGCTGCGGCATCTATTGAAGAAATTTTTTCTCAAGTACAACAAGTGGTTTTTCGTTACCTTGATAGCATCGAACGCTTGGCATTATTAATTGATGTCAATAGTTCCGGCCAGTTGGAGTTAGTGAATGCTGCCACTAAAAACGTTTCTCAACAGAAACATCTCCCCTCTGATGGTAGTTGGATTAGTCGTAGTATCTGTCAAAAGGTATTTGACGAAAAAGTTGTGATTCAAACTGCTGATACTCATCAGGATGAACGGTTTGCTAGTGAACAGAGTATTTTAGTTAAAGGCATTCGTAGCGCGATGGCAGTGCCTTTATGGGATGAAAATAAAGTTGTGGGCGTATTATACGCCGATGCCAATCTTTCTTCTTACCATTGGGCAAATGAAGGCGAGGAAGAACTGAGCTTCTTTTCAGCTTTAGCAAACCTTGTAGCTTCTAGTGTACAGCGTTGGTTGTTAGTTGAGAAACTCAAAACTGAAGAGATGATTCGACACCGATTAGAACGCTATCATTCTCCAGCAGTTGTACAGCAGTTGATATCTTTAGGCGCATTGCCAGGTGGTCGTTTAGCTCCCGTTGAGAGCGAAATCAGTATTGTGTTTGCAGATTTGGTTGGCTTTACGGCAATTTCGGAACAGTTAACACCAACTGCGATCGCTCAACTATTAAACAATTTATTTGAAGAGATGCTAAAAGAAGTGTTTACTTACGGCGGCACTTTAGATAAGTATATTGGCGATTGTATTATGGCATTTTTTGGCGCTCCAGAACCGCAAGCAGATCACGCCGATCGCGCTGTTGCTGCTGCCAAAGGAATGCTCAATCGTCTCGAACATCTGAATGCCAATGGGTTTTGGCACGAACCTCTACAATTACGGATTGCGATTAACAGTGGTAAGGCTGTTGTGGGAGATGTTGGTAGTTCCCAGAGGGTAGATTATACGGCATTAGGTGCGACGATTAATCTTGCGGCTCGGATGGAAGCAGTTTGTCCCCCTAGCGAATGCGTGATTAGTGAAGCTACCCATAAAATGCTTTCAGAACCCTCCGACTTCGAGGAAATGGGAGATTATCGTTTTAAAGGTATTGAGCGATTAGTAAAGGTTTATCAGACACAATTGCAACCAATGCCAACAATTATTAATCCAATTATTAATCTTTAGTTATTGGGCATAATGGAGAATAGAAAAAAATCACTAATTATGAATTACGTTACGGATTTCCAAATAAAAAATATCTAACTATTTCTTGTGGGCTGGGTGTCTCACCCGCCCCATTAGTGTCAACTTAAAGTTAAAGAACAATTGTCAATAAGTCATCCTACTCAAAAGGTTGCTGAAATCAACTAATTTGATTTAATCTTGCGATCACTTTTCTCTTGAGTAGTGATGGTGTATCCGTCCCCTTTATAGGGATCGCACTTTTGAAAGTTGGTAACAACTTTCTAGAAGTTCAATAATTTCAGTAGCTCTTTAGTCAATACGGTTCGGTTAAGCCCAAAAAATAAAAATGTGTAGGTTGGGTTGAGGAACGAAACCCAACATTTTGCGGCGTTTGTTGGGTTTCGCAAAGCTTCAACCCAACCTACAATATTCTTAACCGAACCGTATTGGCTCTTTAGTTACGTTTAGCCAAGAAGAAATATTACAGAGAAGGTTTGTATATATTTATAACAAATTAAGTAAATAAGCTTAGAAGTTCTGGTATATTCTCGGTGTTCTAGAAAAACTATGATTATGCAAAATAATTGGAGGTGATCAAGACTTAAGTTTTTAGTTTTTAGAGCGAATCAATTTATAAAAAGTGGGAGATGCTTAACCCTAATATCAGTTGATTTTTGTGTCTTCTATAGGTTAATAATTACTACAGCAATAGTACCAAAGCTATTATTTGGCTGATCCTACTTAATTTTGAGATGAAGTTGAATAGCTTCATGCTAAATTTAGCTGACCATGCCAGCGCGAAAAATTTGCTCTGCGGTCAAATTCAACTCTGGAAAAGTTGGCGACTGAATACGATCATCTCGTCGAAATTTACTAACACGATACTCACCTTCTTCTAAACAGCAAACCAAAATAGTAGGTTGTTTGGGCTTGCCAATAAATTCCCTACCGCCCAATGCGGCATAATCAATAATCCAGTATTCAGGAATTCCCATTTGTTCATAATCAGCGTATTTTTTCAGATAATCATCACGCCAATTGGTACTTACCACCTCAATTACTAAAGGAATTGATGCTACTTGAGTAACAGTTGATTCTTTTTTCCACAGAGGTTCATTAACTAAATTAGGCTGATTTAGGATCAGGACATCTGGGGAATAAGCAGATTCGTTCTCAACTGGTTTAACAAATACTGTTTTGGGGATGAAATAACGAAGATTTAAGCGACTATATTCTAAAGTGATTTTTGTGGCTAAAAATCCAATCACCTCTTCATGGTCGCCTGTAGGTGGTGGCATCTCAATTATTACTCCATCATATAGTTCGTAACGTTGTCCTGTGTTATCTGGATATTTAGCAACGAATTCATCAAACGTAACTACTTTGCGTAAGACTTGAGTCATGACTTGATTCCTCAATTGTGCAAATTCTAGCAACTTTACTCGTATTTAACTCACCAAGATTAATACTTGTTGATTGGTATACTTTAATTCAATTTAAATTGCAAAATCGTAATATTAAGCAACTAATGCTTGGTTAAAAGACTAAAATTTGGGTGGTGGCTTCCAGAATTGATTTGTGTAACACTAGAAAGCCTAACCGAAGCTATTCTTTAACGGGAGGTCAGGTAATGGCGATCGCCACCATTAATCCCGCCACTGGGGAAACGCTCAAAACCTTTGAGCCACTAAACGATGTAGAAATTGCCGCTAAACTCGATTTGGCTAATCAGGCTTTTGAACAGTATCGCCAGACGAGTTTTTTCACGCGATCGCACGCTCTTCAAAAGGCTGCTGATATTTTAGAGCAAGACAAAGCAGAATTTGCTAAGTTGATGACTCTGGAAATGGGCAAGCCATTTAAAGCAGCGATCGCTGAAGTCGAAAAATGCGCTGGCGTCTGTCGCTATTATGCTGAACACGCCCCTGGTTTCTTAGCTGATGTTTCTGTAAAAACTGATGCTAGCCATAGTTTTGTTCGCTACCAACCAATGGGTGCAATCCTCGCAGTGATGCCGTGGAATTTCCCCTTCTGGCAAGTGTTCCGCTTTGCTGCACCCGCATTGATGGCGGGGAATGTCGGCTTACTCAAACACGCTTCCAATGTGCCGCAGTGCGCCTTGGCAATTGAAGATATTATCCGCCGCGCCGGGTTTCCTGAAGGTGCTTTTCAAACTTTGTTGATCGGCGCTGCTAAAGTTGCCGATTTAATGGCTGATGATCGAGTAAAAGCTGCCACTTTGACCGGAAGCGAACCAGCAGGTGCATCCCTCGCCGCCGCCGCTGGTAAACAAATTAAAAAAACCGTTTTGGAATTGGGAGGAAGTGACCCATTTATTGTGTTAGCAAGTGCTGACTTAGAGACAGCAGTTGTCACAGCAACTACAGCGCGGATGTTGAATAACGGGCAATCATGTATTGCAGCGAAACGTTTTATTATCGCAGAGGCGATCGCCGACAAATTTGAAAAATTGCTTTTAGAAAAATTCGAGGCGCTGAAAGTAGGCGATCCCATGCAACCAGATACCGATTTAGGTCCACTGGCAACTCCTGGTATTCTTCAGGACTTAGATCAACAAGTGCAGAATGCCATCAGCAGCGGTGGTAAAGTCCTCACCGGTGGACATCCTTTATCAGATCGTCCAGGTAACTTTTATCCACCCACGATTATTAAAGATATCCCACCTAACACACCAATTGCTAAAGAAGAATTTTTTGGTCCAGTAGCCTTATTATTTCGCGTTCCCGATATTGATGCTGCCATTAAACTCGCCAATGACATACCCTTTGGCTTAGGTGCAAGTGCTTGGACAACCAACAACCAAGAATGCGATCGCTTGGTTGAGGAAATCGAAGCAGGTGCAGTGTTTATCAACAGTATGGTCAAATCAGATCCCCGCTTGCCCTTTGGCGGCATCAAGCGTTCTGGATATGGCAGAGAATTGAGTATCCAGGGTATACATGAGTTTGTCAACCTTAAAACCGTGTGGGTTAAATGATTAGTCATTAGTCATTGGTCATTGGTCAAAGAACAAACAACAAAGGACAAATGACTAATGACAAAGAATAAAAGTCTTATTCGTTAATAGAGTTGTCGGGAAATAAAATGAATACAGCAGAGTTATTGGTGCAGTGCCTAGAAAATGAAGGAGTGCAATATATTTTTGGACTCCCTGGCGAAGAGAACTTACACGTTTTGGAAGCGCTAAAACATTCTTCAATTAAATTTATTACGACTCGTCATGAACAAGGTGCAGCATTCATGGCCGATGTCTACGGACGACTCACAGGAAAAGCCGGAGTGTGTCTTTCGACGCTTGGACCTGGTGCAACCAACTTGATGACTGGAGTGGCAGATGCTAACCTCGATGGTGCGCCCTTAGTGGCGATTACCGGTCAAGTGGGAACAGATCGAATGCACATTGAATCCCATCAATATTTAGATTTGGTGGCAATGTTTGCACCTGTTACCAAGTGGAATAAACAGATTGTGCGACCGAGTATTACACCAGAAGTAGTGCGGAAAGCCTTTAAGCTATCGCAATCGGAAAAACCTGGTGCAGTTCACATCGATTTACCAGAAAATATTGCAGCCATGCCCGTCGAAGGCAAACCTTTGCGTAAGGATAGTAGCGAAAAAACCTATGCATCTTTTGCGAGCATTCGGGCAGCCGCCGCCGCAATTTGCCAAGCAGTTAACCCATTAATCTTAGTCGGAAATGGAGCAATTCGCGCTCATGCTAGTGATGCAGTCACGCAATTTGCCACCTTACTAAATATACCTGTTGCCAATACCTTCATGGGTAAAGGCATAATTCCCTACACCCATCAATTAGCTTTGTGGTCAGTAGGATTACAGCAAAGAGATTATATTACCTGTGGCTTTGATAACACAGATTTAGTAATTGCGATCGGCTATGATTTGATTGAGTTTTCCCCGAAAAAATGGAATCGTAATGGTGAAATTCCCATTGTGCATATTGGGGTAAGTCCGTCGGAAATTGATAGTAGTTATATTCCTAATGCCGAAGTAATTGGAGATATTTCCGATTCCCTCTATGAAATCTTAAAATTAGCAGACCGACAAGGTAAACCCGATCCCTTTGGCATCAGCTTAAGGGCAGATATTCGCGCAGATTATGAACAGTATGCCCATGATGATGAATTTCCCATCAAGCCGCAAAAGTTAATTTATGACTTACGGCAAGTGATGGGACCAGATGATATCGTCATCTCGGATGTTGGCGCACATAAAATGTGGATGGCTCGTCATTATCATTGCCATAGTCCCAATACTTGCATAATTTCCAACGGTTTCGCGGCTATGGGTATTGCTATTCCTGGCGCTTTAGCAGCAAAACTTGTTCATCCCAACCGCACAGTTGTGGCTGTAACAGGCGATGGCGGCTTTATGATGAATTCTCAGGAATTAGAAACAGCCTTGCGTGTCGGTACGCCCTTTGTCACCATAATTTTCAATGATGTTGGCTATGGGTTAATTGAGTGGAAGCAAGAAAATCATTTTGGCAAAGGAAACTCATCCTTTGTACATTTCAGTAATCCTGATTTTGTCAAATACGCCGAAAGTATGGGTTTAAAAGGCTACCGAGTTGAATCGACTCTAGATTTGATTCCCACACTTAAAGAAGCCCTCGCTCAAGATGTACCAGCCGTGATAGATTGTCCCGTAGATTATCGGGAGAATCACCGCTTTAGTCAAAAAGCCGGCGAGTTGAGTTGTGGGGTGTAAAAAATATTGTAGAGACGCGATTAATCGCGTCTCTCAGGAGTTAGGAGTTATTTATTCCTAACTCCTTATTAATTTCTACTCCT
This sequence comes from Nostoc sp., assembly GCF_041747015.1. Taxonomy (GTDB): domain Bacteria; phylum Cyanobacteriota; class Cyanobacteriia; order Cyanobacteriales; family Nostocaceae; genus Nostoc. Next base: position 13,186 of record NZ_JBGTFY010000076.1, on the reverse strand, counting down.
TTAGCCTTTAGCGTAACGCACCGCTTTATTTGACTTAATTTATAGATATTAGGACTTACGCATTGACAGGAAATACCAAATATGAACAAGGTTAAAAACCACATCTTCCGTAGGGGTTTAGCATGCTAAACCCCTACAGCATGGCCTATTTACGATCAAAAGATAATTAAAAAAAGCCTGAAACAACCTATTTTCGTTAACGCACATCACGATGAATTTATACAGTGCGTAAGTCCTAGACTGGTCAACAAAGTTCTGAGGTTCATTCACGAAGCTCAAAGGTTCATCCAAATGATGGCGCGTAGGCGTAGCCCGTCGTAGATATCGCTTCGGGTAGCCCCAGAATATATTAAAGTCAAGTCAGCACTTGAACTTGCGAAGGTAGCGAGGCGATCGCAAGAATGTTAAAATTGCTTCTCTACGAGATGCTACCGCGATCGCAATGACAAGTATTCAACTGCACATGATATCAAAGACTCGTCAACGAGTATCAAAGGCTCATCTGTCGTTCTTGTTCTGCTAAACGTTGCTCTAACTCTTTTTTCTTTTTCTCGAAAATCTCATTAATGCGTTTCTCTGATTCTACTTGTCGTTGAGCGCCTTGATTGCCAAGAACTGAACCCACAAAACCGCCAAAATTACCTCCGATTACGTTACCTAAAACGACACCGCCAACAGCTGCTACTGTTGACTCTTGGTTTGCAACTTTTCTTTCTCCTAGAACTTCTTTGGTTGCTTCTTCCTGAATTTCGATAAAAATTCTTCATACAACAAGAAAAATTTACTCATTCTATTGTTAATTTTTGTAAATTTGATGTCTTCAAGACTAGAAACCTGATATTTACATAGCTAAACTAACAAACAGTGCATCTGTACTGTTAATTATTAAAAGTAGATGTGGCACTGTAGCCTGAATGATCCCAGTACAACTTATCCTCAAAAACTTTCTTAGTTACCGTGATGCAACTTTAGATTTTCGTGGTTTGCATACGGCTTGTATTTGTGGTTCCAATGGTGCGGGTAAATCTTCCCTTCTGGAAGCAATCACTTGGGCAATTTGGGGTGAAAGCCGCGCTACTGCTGAAGATGATGTGATCTATTCTGGCGCGAAAGAAGTTCGGGTTGATTTTACTTTCCAAAGTAACCAGCAAAAATATCGGGTGATTCGCACTCGAATTCGGGCAGCTACGAGCGTCCTGGAATTTCAAATAGAAATACCGTCTGGTTTTCGCTCACTCACTGGCAAAGGGGTAAGAGCGACACAGGATTTGATTTTAGAACACATCAAGCTTGATTACGATACTTTTATTAATTCTGCCTACTTACGTCAAGGTCGTGCGGATGAATTCATGCTCAAGCGCCCCGCAGAACGCAAAGAAATTTTAGCGGAGTTGTTGAAACTCAATCAGTATGATGATTTGGAAGAACGGGCAAAGGAATCTTCTCGTCAGTTCAAAGCACAGACAATAGAGCTAGAGCGTTCTTTGGAGTCGATAAAAATTCAGCTGCAACAACGCGAGACAACCAAAACGCAAAGAATCGAGTTAGAAGCCGAACTCAACCAACTGCAACAGGTGCAAGCTTTTGATAATATTCAATTACAAAGTTTGCAAGTTGTCCAGCACCAGCGCCAAAATTGGGAAGAACAACTCGGCTTTGTGAAACAGCAATATCAAAATCTTACTCAAGATTGCGATCGCCTCCAACAAGAACAATTAGCTATTGGCTCTCAGCGATCAGATTTAGAAAAAATATTACACCAAGAAGTTGAGATTAAAGCTGGATACGCTCAATATCAAAGTCTACAATCTCAAGAAGAAGCCTTTGCTGTCAAATTTGAAGAATATACCCGCGCCGGGCAGACTCGCCAACAAAAGCAACAACAACTTACCAGACAAATTCACGAAATCGAACGGCAACTGCAACAAGCTCAAGCCCAAATCGAAGCTTTGCAGCAACAAGAGCGCGACATTCAGCAAACTCTGACTAAATCAGGTGAAGTGGAAGCAGCTTTGTCACAATTGGGCGCAGCGCGTCACCATGTTGCTCGCCTAGATCAACTGCAAATGCAAGTTTCTCCCTTGTTGCAACAACGAGCAACTTTACAAAGCCAACTTGATCGCACTCATGCTGGTTTAGTAGCGCGACTCGAACAACTCCAAAGTACTGAGAATCAATTGCAACGCCAGCAGCGACGCCAACCGCAATTGCAACAAGCGGTGATGGATGTGGGAATCCAGATTGATGAACTGGAAAAAAAGCGGGTTTATCTGCAACGAGTCCAGGAAAAAGGGCAAGAAAGGCGTCACTTTATTGAACGTCTGCAAGCTCACCAACGAGACTATGAAAAACTGCTGGGAGAATTAGAGCAAAAATTGCAAATGCTCCAAAATCCTGAAGCACGTTGTCCATTATGTGAACATCCTTTAGACGAACATCACTGGAACCGCGTGGTAGAAAAAACCCAGGCTGAGTTAGAGGATACTCAAGGGCAGTTTTGGGTAGTCAGAGAACAAATGGCTGTGTCAGACAGAGAGATTCAGGTACTTAGGCAGGAATATCGGGAAATTTCCCAACAGTTGGCGGGTTACGATGGTTTACGCGAACAACGGGGACAGTTGGCAGCACAGTTAGAAGCTACAACTGATGTCCAACAACAGTTACAACAAATTGCCGCCGAAAAACAGCATTTAGAGCGATCGCTCCAAACTGGTGATTACGCTCCCGATAAACAAGCCGAACTCCAGCAGCTAAATCAATATCTGCAACAAGTTAATTATAATGAACAAGACCACGCCCTGGCTCGGAGCGAAGTTGAGCGGTGGCGATGGGCAGAAATTAAACAGGGGCAGATTAAAGATGCAACTAAGCGACAAACGCAACTATTAGCCCGAAAACCAGAACTTCAGTCCCAAATTGCCCAATTACAAACCAGAATCCAACAGGATCAGACTGATTCGGAATGTGCTAAACAAATTGCGGCTCTTGAGCGTCACATTGCCGAAATTGGCTACAGTTCCGAGCAGCACAACAATCTACGGATGGCTGTAAAAAAAGCTCAATCTTGGCATTTGCGGTATCAACAACTACTATCAGCCCAGCAGCAATATCCCCAACTCCAGACGAGATTACAAGAGTTAGAGGAATCTAGAAGTGCCAGATTAACGGAGCGGCAAAAACTTGGCGGACAAATCGAAAGCATTATTCAGCAACTCCAAGCAACATCTAACCCATCTGCCCAAATTCAAGCTTTAGAGCAGCAGATTGTCATCCGCAGACGGCAACTTGATGAGCAAATTGCCAAGTTAGGGCGTTTAGAACAGCTGGCGCATCAACTGGAAACGCTGCAAATTCAGTATGAACAACAGCAGCAGCAACTCCAATCTTGTAAGCAAGAATATCGGGTTTATCAGGAATTAGCGCAAGCTTTTGGTAAAAATGGCATCCAAGCACTGATGATTGAGAATGTGTTGCCGCAACTGGAAGCCGAAACAAATCAGCTACTTTCGCGGCTGAGTGGTAATCAGTTTCATGTCCAATTTATTACTCAAAAAGCTGGGCGCGGTGCGAAATCAACTAAGAAAAATGCCAAGTTGATCGACACCTTGGATATTTTAATCGCCGATTCTAGAGGAACGCGATCTTATGAAACTTATTCTGGTGGAGAAGCCTTTAGAATTAACTTTGCCATCCGTTTAGCCTTGGCGAAATTATTAGCGCAACGGGCGGGGGCGGCGTTGCAATTGTTAATTGTAGATGAAGGTTTTGGTACACAGGATGCTGAAGGATGCGATCGCTTGATTGCCGCGATTAATGCGATCGCTTCCGATTTTGCCTGCATCCTCACTGTCACCCATATGCCCCACCTCAAAGAAGCTTTCCAAGCCAGGATTGAAGTGAATAAAACTCAGGAAGGTTCACAGTTGAGTTTGTCAATTTAAACAATTCGCGTAATTCCCCACATATCTAGGTCATTAACACGCCAATGAAGAGTGCTGAGTTTCGTTAGCGATCGCGGGGCGTTTAGCCCGTGTTGAGTGCTAAATTGAAAGAAAGTCCGCCCACTAGGGGCGGGGCTTTTACCGAGTGCGAAAGTACTTAATACTTTCCTTCTTACTCAGCACTCAGCACTCAGCACTCAGCACTCTTTACTCAGCACTGAGTTTGTTATCCCATTACCTCTGCTGTTTTCTGCTTATCCAACTTGAGAATCAACACTCCCAAAGGTGGTAGACACAAATCCAGGGAATAGGGACGACTATGCAATGACCAATTATCTGTCCACTTACCGCCTAAGTTCCCCATATTGCTGCCGCCATACTTACGTGCATCACTATTGAACAACTCAGTATAAAATCCCTTTTCCGGTAAACCGATGCGGTAGTGAGAATGGGGTTGCGGTGTGAAATTACAAACCACGATCGCAAAATCATCAGAATCCTTGTCACGGCGGATAAAGGAAACTACACTATGACGGTTGTCGCTACAATCAATCCACTCAAACCCCTCTTGGGCAAAATCCTGGGTATACAAAACTGGTTCAGAACGGTAGAGATGGTTCAAATCGTGGAAAAACGTTTTTAACTGTTGGTGGCCTTCATGCTGCAATAAATGCCACTCCAAATCTGCCCAAGCATTCCACTCACTCCACTGTCCAAACTCCATGCTCATAAACATGGTTTTCTTACCTGGGTGAGCAAACATATAGCTAAATAAACAACGCACATTCGCTAACTTCTGCCATGTATCCCCCGGCATTTTACCGATAATATTCTTCTTGCCATGCACCACTTCATCGTGAGACAGAGCCAGCATAAAGTTCTCACTGTGGTTGTACCACATACTAAAGGTGATATTGTTTTGGTGGAATTGACGGAACCAAGGGTCCATGCTGAAATAATCCAGCATATCGTGCATCCACCCCATATCCCATTTCAAGTTAAAGCCCAGTCCGCCTGTGTAGGTCGGCCAAGACACCATTGGCCAAGAAGTAGATTCTTCAGCAATTGAGAGAATACCGGGGAAATAGCTAAATATGATGTGATTTACCTGACGCACAAAATCTGCTGCTTCGAGGTTTTCTCTACCGCCGTACTTATTGGGCAGCCATTCTCCTGGCTTGCGGCAATAATCGTTATAGATCATCGAGGCCACAGCATCGACACGAATCCCGTCAATGTGGTACTTGTCAAACCAGAAGAGGGCATTTGCTGCTAAAAAATTACTGACTTCATGACGACTGTAGTTGAACACTAAAGTACCCCATTCTTTATGTTCGCCTTTGCGGGGGTCAGAGTGTTCGTACAAGTGGCTACCATCAAAGAAAGCTAAACCATGTCCATCTTTAGGAAAGTGACCGGGAACCCAATCTACAATTACCCCGATATTATTTTCGTGACATTTGTCAACAAAATACATGAAATCTTCGGGGCTGCCAAAACGGGAGGTAGGGGCATAATAGCCAGTTACTTGATAACCCCAAGAACCATCAAAGGGATGCTCTGCGATCGGTAGCAATTCTAAATGGGTGTATCCTAATTCTTTGACGTATGGAATAAGTTGATCTGCTAGTTCCCGGTAGGTAAGGAAGCGTGCGCCCGGCTTCAGTTCGGAAACGATAACTACGGGTTCAGTTTCACCATTGGGGAGTTTAGCTGGTTCGGCACTGGAAGCGTGTAACCAAGAGCCTAAATGCACTTCGTAGACTGAGACTGGTTGAGCAAGGGGGTCAGTGCGACGCCGTTTTGCCATCCAGTCTTCATCACTCCAACTATAAGTATTTAAATCAGTAACAATGGATGCCGTTTTTGGGCGCGGTTCTTGCTGGAAACCATAGGGATCGGACTTTTCGTAAATATGTCCTTCAAAATTTTTGATTTCATATTTGTAATGCTCTCCCACACCTATTTCAGGAATAAACAATTCCCAAACGCCCGTGCGTCCTTTACGCATCTGGTTTTTACGTCCATCCCAGAGGTTGAAATCTCCCAACAATGAAACATTACGGGCGTTGGGTGCCCAAACTGCAAAATAAACGCCTTTAATACCGTCTATTTCCGTGGGGTGCGCTCCCAGTTTTTCATAGATGCGATGATGGTTGCCTTCAGCAAACAAATGCAAGTCAAAGTCTGTTAAGCCGGGAGAGCGGAAAGCATAAGGGTCATAGATGACACGCTCATGTTCCCCTTCTTTAATCCGTAACTGGTAGTTTGCCAGTTCTGCGGTTTCAATCGTGCATTCAAAAAAGTGAGGATTATGCACTGTTTGCATTGGGTATTCCTTCCGTTGTTCAGGAATAACTACCCATGCGGCACTTGCATTTGGTAGGTAGGCTCGCACAGCCCAGACAGTTTTGCCATCTTGTTCTATGGGATGAGAACCTAGTATTTCAAAGGGATCGTTATGCTGATTCCAAACGATACGGTCAACCTGTTCAGGGGCAATCGTGGTCATGGACATGAAGCTACCTAAGTGAAATAACGTGATTGACTGAATCTACTTTTTTAATATTTATACATATTCTTTACATTTATTTGCAATTTTGCCGCTACCGTTATCGTACATCAGAATTGGGCATTGGGAATGGGACAAAACAGTTCCGAGTTAAGAGTTCCGAGTGCTGAGTAAAGAAATGAGATTCTCCACTCAGCACTCAGCACTCCTGAAGGGCATTGGGGAAAGCTTTTGACTTTTGCTCTTTGAGTAATTTATCAAAGATTTAAAAATGGGAAAAACTGAAGTAAGGTTTTACGTATACGAAGCAAAAAAATCTGTTCTCGAATTTTTGGGTCTAGTTTTCGTGGCGGAGCTTCTTGTAGCTGCGCTTCTAATTGGGCGTATTCGGCAGCTGTGAGAAATTTGCCATCAATAGGCGATCGCGCTTCTATGATAATCTGTGTCCGTAATATCTCTTCTGGTATATCCTCTGGTAGCGGTAACGCTATTACCGCAGATCTCCAATAGCTACTTAAGACAATCAACGTCGCACTAGTCGCAATTAAGCCCAGTAATTTTATTGCCTTAATCGCTTCAACTCTCCCCATCTCCTGAGCTACGTTCACAACGCAGAATAAAAATCTGTTTTTTCCATGCCCCATGCCCCATTCGCAAAGTTACAAATTTTCCCAATAAAAATCTGGCAATATCAATAAACATTACTAGGTCTTCCCTGATACGGAATAGACTACAGGAAATGCTCAAGAGCAATTGCCAGCGATCGTAATAAATTAGTTTTGCCCTCTCAAAACTCAATAGTCTAAGCCATTGTAAATACCAAATGAGGGAAATACTTGGTTCAAAAGATGGCTTAAGATTTAGAGAACTCAACTCGCTTTAACTTGGAACAAGGTTCGGTTTGGCGAGAATTTCCGATAGACACTTGGTTGCGAATTGAATTTTTATCACCAGTGTCCTCTACTTGCTACCCTACTTAGCTGATGTTTTAGCAAACTTTAAGCTCTCATACACCATAAATTAAACTAAAGCTGAAGATGCCTGATTAAGGAGTAGCTGGTGTAGTAGGCACAGGGGTAGAGCCAACAGGAGGTGCATCAGTTGGTTCACCTGTAGCAGCTGGAGTAGTAGTACCAGTACCACCACCACCTTCACAGGCTCCGAGAATTGCAGCCAGACTTAACATTAGAGCCAAACCAAAGATTTTTGTTTTCATAACTCCTCTTTCACCAATTAATTGTGGCTAGAACAATTTTCCGCCTGTTGAATACGATACCGTATTTATTGCTTTTTTTAAATGTTCTAAGATTACATACTAAAAAAAACAATCCTTTGGAGTATTCTTTTTCGGATTAGATATCATATAGCCATCTGATTAGTTTCTTTTCACTAGAAGCAAAACGGAAAATATCAAAATTTTCTGGCAAACCGAGCTACCATAGCAAAAAATTTTATTTTTTTTACAGAGTATTGCACCTTGCTGCCAGCGTTGCCATACTTTAGGTGCGATACCCAAAGGGCAAACTGGACAGTTTCTAATCGCTGATTGCAAACATTGCAATATCTAGGGGATGCAAACATCGGTACAGCTACCTATCAGAACAGTTAAAAGGGTGTAGTCTGTTATGTGTGCTTGTTACACAGAAAGGAATTTTAACCTAAACAAAAACAGACAATCAGGACAATCAATCTAAACTACAGTATTTCCCATCTAAAAAAACTTATGGTAGTTGCTCGTAAATCGGCTGTTTCTCCGAGGGGTAATTGGTTCCGGCGAGATTCCATCCTTTCTTTAGGGACGCGAAACTCTGCCCGTCGGAAGTCAGCAGCGCGGAGTGGTTCTACACCCTCTGCCCAAACCACACCAACATCCTCTCAAAAACAACATTCCTCGAAAAATTTCAGTGAGCAGTCGAGTCGGACTCAGAAGAGTCCGGGGGGAGGTTTTCTTCGCCTTCCCACAGTGTCTAATTCTGGAGTGACACCTTTGTGGTTGCTGCGCTTGTACACTTTTCATCGTTATTCGTCAGTTTTGGCATTCTTGTTAGTAGTAGCGACACTTGCAGCTTATGGCTGGACGGTATATTCCCAACAGCTTTGGAGTCAGTCATATAGCAGACTACAAAAGCTCCAACGTCATGAGCGACTACTAACGACAACCAACGCGACGCTGACAAATAAAATGGCTGAAGAAGCAGAACAACCAACGACAGGGCTAGTATCGCCAACTCCTCAAGGGATGATTTTCTTGCCTCCAGCACCTCATAGTCTTAAGCCAGCCTCTTCTAACACAACGCCAAATTCTGAAATGCAACAGCAAACATCGTGGCCGTTGGGAGGATACTAAGTAACAATTCGTAATTTTGGAAGGTTAAATTTCATCTGAGCTTTCAGGCTTTTATCTGTAGCGTGATTTTAGAGAATTAATATCAGGTCAAGGGTCAATAGTCATTGGTCATTAGGACTCAGACTTGTGGCAAATGACAAATGACAAAGAACAAAGGACGAACCGAATGCAGAAGTCACCAAGCAAAACAAAATTCAGAAAGTTTCGGAATCCAGCGTTTGCAAGGCGACAGAAGGGTTCTAAACAAGGGTTGTTAGGAACACTAGACTCTAATATCCCAGACCAAATATCGAACAAATCGAACCATAAGTCTCGACTATTCATCGTATGGGGCTTACTAATGGCAGCAGGGTTGGGGTTGGCTGTCAACTTGTATAATCTGCAAATTGTCAGGGGACTAAAGTTAACCCAGAAGGCGCGAAACCAGCAAATGGTAAATTTGCGCCCTTTTATGCCCCGTCGCCCGGTGGTCGATCGCAATACTAATTTATTGGCGATTGACCGTCCTGTGTATACTTTGTACGCTCATCCCAAGCTATTTGATAAGTCTAATGAGGAGATGGCAGAGCGTCTTTCGTCAATATTGGCGAAAGATACTACTGAATTAGTGAAAACTTTTCAACGTAAAAAAAGTGGGATTATACTCGCCCCAGCCTTGCCGGAAGAAATGATTGATCGCGTCATCTCTTTACGCTTAAATGGCTTGGAGTGGATTCAAAAATACTCCCGATTTTACCCGCCAGACGATTTAGTTGCTGACGTGGTAGGCTACGTGAATCTTGACCGTCGTGGTCAAGCAGGTGTGGAATACTCTCAAGAGAAGTTGCTAGAACGTCCTGTGCAAACTGTGCGGCTCAGTCGTTCGGGTAACGGAGACTTGAGGCCGGATTATGCGCCCGAAGGTTTTTTGCATTTTGATGATTTGCGACTGCAACTCACTATTGATAGCCGTCTGCAACGAATTGCCCGCGTTGCGCTCAAACAACAAATGGAGAAGTTTGACGCTAAACGTGGGGCGGTAATTGTCATGGATGCATTGGATGGTTCTCTACTCGCCCTGGTTTCTCAGCCTACTTATAATCCTAATGAATATTCTAAGGCTAATATTTCGCTGTTCAAAAACTGGACCGTGGCGGATCTTTATGAACCGGGATCAACTTTCAAACCTTTGAATGTGGCGATCGCTCTGGAAAATGGCGTCATCAAACCAGATGATGTATTTAATGACTCCGGTTCTATTCAAGTCGCTAACTACACCATCCAAAATGCGATGAAAAATGGTAATGGGCGAATTAACATTGCTCAGATTTTGCAATATTCTAGCAACATTGGCATGGTGCAAATTATCCAACGCTTAAAGCCTTCAATCTACTACAACTGGCTAGAACGCTTGGGACTAGGACAAAAAGTTGATACAGATTTACCTTTTGAAGTTGGTGGGCGGCTCAAAAGTCAAGAAGAATTTATCGCTTCGCCAATTGAAGCAGCTACTACTTCCTTTGGCCAAGGCTTTTCGATGACACCGTTACAGCTAGTGCAAATGCACGGTGCTTTAGCCAATGGCGGTAAGTTGGTTACACCCCATGTCGTTCGGGGGCTGATTGATACCAAAGGGCAGATGCATGATTCACCCACTCGCACCATCCCCCGCCAAATTTTCTCAGCCGCCACAGCCCAAAAGGTTGTGGAAATGATGGAAACTGTTGTTACTGAAGGCAGCGGGAAGGCGGCACAAATTCCGGGATATCGGATTGCTGGCAAAACTGGTACTGCTCAAAAAGCAAGTCCGAATGGTGGCTACATTAAGGGTGCTAGAATGACCAGCTTTGTAGCTATTTTGCCAGTGGAATCTCCTCGCTATGTAGTGTTCGCGCTGGTGGATGAGCCAAAAGGAGAAAGTGCCTATGGTTCTACTGTCGCCGCGCCAATTGTGAAATCGGTAATCGAAGCGCTGATTCCTCTTGAGGAGATTCCGCCAAGTAAGGCAACTGAGCAACATTCGGAAGCGCCGTAGGGGGCAGGGGGCAGGAGAAGTGGAGTTAAAAGACTCGTCAGTGAGTATCAAAGACTTATTCCCAATGCCCAATGCCCAGCGTTCTTCTAGATTTAATCTTTTCTTTATAACCAGGGAAAGAGGTACAGAAATCAACTCCTGTGAAAAACTATTATTAGAGGTGAAACTCATTTCTCACTTTTGCAAAGCTACCGAATATTCCATGCAAAGTAATTTAGTTATGTTTCCTAGCGCTGAAGCTGGGAAAATGAGTACACAAACAGAAAAAAGAACGCTTACCAAGTACGAGCGTGCTGAAGAGGAATTTGTAAAACTTCTGGCAACGGAGGATTTGGACAATAAACTCGATGTAGAACCGGCAAGAGCTAGTGAGTTTGAACAGACGCTTTCATTGGCAATTAGCGCGGCTTATAGAAACGATCGCTCCGATGAACAGGCTCACCGTTTTCTTCAGAGGATACTTTACCGAATTAATCGGCTAAAGCTGTTTTGGTACGACGATTTGCGGCATTATACCAATGAGCGATCACTTTACTTGTACTCATGCCGTGACCAAATTGAAGATGCTTGGCAAAAGTGGGAACTTGCCCAAATAGATGTGGCCGCACTGCAAAAACTAGATGTCAAACAAGCGCTAATTGAGCGTGCATCTGCTGATTTAGAGCCGCCCTTGTCGAAGGATAGCCGCTACATCCGTGAGGAAATGACGGAAGCAGGCTATTGCCACCTGCTAGCGATCGCTTCCTTTGATGGCTTAGTCGAAGGTAGTCGTCTCTCCCGGATTTTGGGTGGTACGGCTAATGAAGTGCAGTGTACGCTAGTGCGCGTACTACTAGAAGAATATGGCAACGGTCGTTTATCTCGCAAGCACTCGACATTTTTTGCCCAGATGCTGGCTGAATTTGGAATGAACACTAAACCAGAAGGATACTTCGATTTAGTACCTTGGGAAGTGCTGGCTTGTGGTAATCATAACTTTCTAACGACTGAGCGCAAGCGTTATTTCCTGCGTTACAATGGGGCGCTGACATATTTTGAGGTGGCTGGGCCTGCGGCTTACAGCAATTATTTAGCGGCGGCACAACGGCTGGACCTCTCAGAGGCGGCGATGGGTTATTGGGAACTGCACATTAAGGAAGATGAACGCCACGGACGTTGGATGGTAGATGATGTCGCTTTGCCTTTGGCAGAACAGTATCCCGATCAGGCATGGGAATTGGTACTTGGGTATGATCAGGAGAAACTAATGGGCGATCGCGCGGCGACGGCTGTAATGCGATCAATACGCGAAGCAGAACAAGCTGCTTTAGTCTGATTATAAATCCCAAAAATTAGCAAGTTACTGTTTAACATTTTGATTTGGTATCTCTAAGGCATTTTATTGCTAATTCGTCTGCAACCGATTTCTTGAGCTATAAATTTCTTACTAAAGAAACATTTATCTGTTGCCTTATATTAAGGCAATAAACGATTTTTTTTCCGAGTTAATAATACATTGCCTTTGAGCTATAGTCAAATGAAAGACATATTTTTTTGCCCTGAAGAATCTAATTTCTACTCAAACTGCCTAGAAAACTTTGTTCTCAGAGATTGTAAAAATTCCGAATCTGTTGTTGAGTTTGGTTCAGGGGATGGCAGCCCCGTTATTAACTCATTACTGAGAAACAAGTTTGATAGTGTGATCCAGGGATTTGAATTAAACACTTCTGCATGGAAAGTTGCAAATTCAAACATTGATGAATACAATCTCACTAACAAATATGTAATTCATAATTCATCTTTGTTTAATTATTCTCAAACCGATGCAGAGTATCTTATAGCCAATCCGCCGTATCTCCCTGCGCCAGATAACGATATTTGTATGCCACTCTTATTTGGAGGTGTAGATGGAGCCACAGTTACCAATGAGCTTTTGTCGTTAGGTTATGAAAATGTGTTGGTTTTACTATCAAGCTATTCTAATCCAACAAGTACACTTAATTTAGCCAAAGAAAATGATTATTGTGTTGACAAATTCATGGTTTTACCTTTGCAATTCGGCTACTATAGCTCTGAACCCAAGGTAAAGAAACACATAGAAAATCTTCAAAAACACAAAATGGCGTTTTATTCTGGTAATTATTATTTTCTAGCTGGTGTTTTATTTAAAAAATGCCAGGAGTCTGTAACTGACTTGTCTAATGAATTAGCTCAGGTAATGACTAGTTTGTGAAAATCCAGAACAACAGCTAGTGACATACTCCTACACTGATGCAACGCATACAGTGTAGGCTTCCAAGACAATCCGGCTATTGCTTAGGAGGCTCTTGGCTTTAAGAACGGAATGCCCTGCCGCTCTATTCTTCACGTTAATTGCTGCATTATGATCGCGG
>NZ_JBGTFY010000075.1:0-1750 GCF_041747015.1 Nostoc sp. | reverse complement strand
GTTTGTCCTATAGATTTAGCTCCAATTGTCTGGAATCAATTAATCAATATAAGGGATAATGTAGCTCCCAGTTTACGTAATCAGTTAACAGTTGATTACGAGGCAGGACTTGTAGATTACCAGGAACGGATTGACAAATTTCTCTCGCTAAATGCTTGGGAACTTCCTCACGATAAACAACAAGAAGTCAAAGCTAATTTGTTAACAGCATTCCCCACTCTCACTGACCTCGAAGACTATTTGCAAGTCGTTATTGGTCGCCCGGTGATTATCCCTGCCCTCTCTGAGCAACTCAATCAGCAGCAAGCCGAGTGTTTAGACCAGATTACCAAGTTCATTCAACAGTATGACCAAAATCTGGAGCAAAGGCTACGGGAATCAGCTCAAGCTGGTGGTGAACAACTGGCGGCGCAACTTCTTGAAGAATTGAGCGACTGGGAGCCAGGACGTAAGCCGGTGCAGTTCAAAAAAAAGATGGAAAAACACCTGATGAAAGTGCGGGTGTTACTGGCAAATGCCTCACCGGAAGCTGGCAGCAGTTTACAGCAGATGATGGAGCATTTGGATTCGATTGTCACCGATCCAGCGATTGAGTCAAAAAATCTTGCCAGTGATGGGCGCAGTCAGTTACAGCAAAAGATGGAAGAAATTAGGGTCAAGCTGTTAGATGAACAACGCAATCTACAACAGTTAGCGACTGGCGACGTGGGCTTGTCGAAAGCTACGGTCATGTCGTTTAAGTTCCGGTAAAAAACAGTCTTGGGCGAGGGTGCATTCGCTCAAGACTAAGTACCTTAAACGAAAAATGCATATACACCTCAAAAAGAATACCGCACTTCTACTACTATAGGAACAAAATTCTCATGTCACATTTCTCAACAGTTAAAACTAAACTCACTAACCGTGAATGTCTTATTTTTGCACTCACGGATCTAAAACTATCACCGCAAGTTCACGAAACAGCACAGCCACTAAAAGGATACTACGGTGGCTCTCAAGGACAAAGTGCTGAAATTATCGTATCTGGTCGCACCATAAAAGCCCGTGCAGACATCGGATTCAAGTGGAACCAAAATAATGCTGTATATGATGTGATACACGATGAATATGAGACAGACCCTCGTCTAGGGCAAGATTTCTTTAGTAACAAGTTGATGCTGGCTTATGGACAACGGATGGTAAGAGCCAAAGCCGCCGAATTACAAGAGCAGTTTGGAGAATGTGCAATCGCTGAATCAACTAACGGAAGTGTGCAAATTCTACGGCTGACTTTTGCCGGACATCAAGAAGTTAAACAATATCAAAGGAGATAAATATGGAACGTTCAATACTGATTCATTTCGACAATGCTACAGGTGAAGTTCGAGTGGAGGCTGAGGGGTTCGAGGGCTTGAGTTGTCTATCAGCTACGCAACCGTTTGAAGAAGCCTTGGGAGTTGTGGAGGGCGAGCGCACTTACAAGGATGAAGCCCAAACCCAACAACTTCGTACAACTTCAACTCATCAAACCAAACTCAGACAGTAATAAGAAAAGGAGAACTGCGACCATTGCCAATTGCTTTATTGTCGTGGTTCTCCCAAGAGATTTTATCTACCCACCAAAAGAATACCCATTTGTTCACATTTACGCACAACAGAAAACACGCTTTTTCCGTGATCATCAAAGCGAATACCTTTATGGCTGTGTGTGCTGTTGAATGCCATAGTTACCGCAATTGCCTATCAACAGACCAATGGTATGGCTGAGGTT
>NZ_JBGTFY010000074.1:0-31581 GCF_041747015.1 Nostoc sp. | reverse complement strand
AGGAGTTACTCGATACTAGTGGTGCGGCAGCACAACCAGCACCAAGAGCAGAACCACCTCAAAAACGGCGTACCCACTCTTCTAGTATTTCGTTTAATCAAATACCCAAGCCAAGAGAGATTAAAAAGTATCTAGACGAACCCGTTATTGGCCAAGACGAAGCGAAAAAAGTGCTGTCAGTAGCTGTTTATAATCACTACAAGCGGCTGGCGGTGATTCAGTCTAAAGCTAGTGGCAAAGCTGGGGCAGATGATGCAATAGAGTTGCAAAAGTCCAATATTTTGTTAATTGGCCCGACTGGTTGCGGCAAAACTCTGTTAGCGCAAACCTTAGCCAAAATCTTGGATGTACCCTTTGCCGTCGCTGATGCTACGACGCTGACGGAAGCGGGGTATGTGGGAGAGGATGTAGAAAATATCTTGCTGCGACTGTTGCAGGTGGCAGATTTGGATATAGAGGAAGCGCAACGGGGAATTATTTACATTGACGAAATTGATAAAATTGCTCGTAAGAGCGAGAATCCCTCGATTACCCGCGATGTTTCTGGCGAAGGTGTGCAGCAAGCTTTGCTAAAAATGTTAGAGGGAACGATCGCCAATGTACCACCCCAAGGAGGCCGCAAACATCCTTATCAAGACTGCATCCAGATTGATACAAGTAATATTTTGTTCGTCTGTGGTGGTGCCTTCGTGGGCTTAGAAAAGATTGTAGATCAGAGAGTTGGCAAAAAAGCAATCGGTTTTGTGCAACCGGGAGAAGGACAATCGAAGGAGAAACGAGCCGCAGACACTCTTCGCAGTCTAGAACCGGATGATTTAGTCAAATTTGGGATGATTCCAGAATTTATTGGGCGCGTGCCAATGGTAGCAGTCGTAGATCCGCTAGATGAAGAAACACTGATGGCGATTCTCACCCAACCACGCAGCGCCTTAGTCAAGCAGTACCAAAAGCTGCTGAAGATGGATAATGTCCAGTTAGATTTTAAATCAGATGCTTTACGGGCGATCGCTCAAGAAGCCTACCGCCGTAAAACCGGTGCTAGAGCGTTGCGGGGCATTGTCGAAGAACTGATGCTGGATGTAATGTACGAGTTACCGTCTCGTAAAGATGTGACACGTTGTACAGTAACACGGGAAATGGTCGAGAAGCGATCGACTGCTGAACTGATAATACATCCATCTTCACTACCGAAGCCAGAATCAGCATAATAGTCATTGGTCATTGGTCATTAGTCATTGGTTATTTATCAAAAATTAAAGACTAATAACCACATAACGAGGACAAATGACTAATGACAAAAGACAAAGGACAAAAGAGAAATGCCTTATATTAATGTTCGTGGCGTTGAGCATTACTACGATTGGGTGAAAAAGCCATCTGGTTCTTTAGTAAAACCAGTAATGGTTTTCATGCACGGTTGGGCTGGTTCGGCTAGGTATTGGCAAAATACGGCTGAGGTCTTATCAGAGCAATTTGATTGTTTACTCTACGATTTGCGGGGATTTGGCCGTTCTCATGGTAAGGCAACTATAGCTCAAGCAAGTGAATCTGTTGCTGAGTCCCAGTCCTCCCAGGAAGAATCGGAGGCAATCAGAGAGTTAACCTATGAATTAGAGGAATATGCTGATGATTTGGCAGCTTTGTTAGATGGGTTGCATCTTCAGAGTGTCTATATTAATGCTCATTCAATGGGTGCTTCTGTTGCTACTTTATTTTTTAACCGCTACCCCCAACGAGTAGAACGAGGAATTTTAACCTGTAGCGGCGTTTTTGAGTACGATGAAAAATCCTTTAGTGCCTTTCATAAATTTGGTGGCTATGTCGTAAAATTCCGTCCCAAGTGGTTAGGCAAAATCCCATTTGCTGACCGAATGTTTATGGCCAGATTTTTATATAGTTCTATCCCACATTCTGAGCGGCAAGCTTTTTTGGAAGATTTTCTCGAAGCAGATTACGATGCAGCTTTAGGGACAATTTTTACTTCAGTCAGCAAGGCTCAATCTGAAGTTATGCCGCAAGAGTTTGCCAAGTTGACAGTGCCAACTCTGCTAGTGGCGGGGGAGTATGACAAAATTATCCCAGCCGAAATGGGGCGTAAAGCAGCTGCATTGAGTGACAAAGTGGAATTTGTGATGATTCGTAATACAGCGCATTTCCCGATGTTGGAAGATGCGCCTACTTACCTCCAGCGAGTGGGGGTGTTTTTGGGAATTGGAACAACAGACAAGGTGGTTAGGAGTATTTAACATTAAATTTGGAATGGAAAATGCTGTAACCTAGTAGTTGAGTTTAATGTCGTGGAGAATTGGCGAGATGGATGACAGACTGTTACAGCGCATCACCCATAATCCTGATATTTGTCATGGTAAACCCTGTATTCGAGGACTTCGTTATCCAGTTGAGCTTATCCTTGAACTGCTGAGTTCTGGTATGAAGAATGAGGAAATATTGGCAGATTATGAGGACTTAGAGTATGAAGATATTCTGGCAGTTTTGTTATTTGCGGCTCGACTCAGCCAAGTCAAAAGCATTTATAAGATTGCTTCATGAAATTTCTTGTTGATGCTCAGTTACCAGTTCGCCTCGCTCGGTTCCTAAAAGCTTCAGGCTACGATACAATTCACACCAGAGATTTACCTCAACAAAATGGTACTTTAGATACTGAAATTAATGCCATATCAATTAAACAAAATCGAATTCTAATTACAAAAGATTCCGATTTTGTCAACTCTTTTTTAACAATTCAGCAACCGTATAAACTACTTTTAATCACCACAGGCAATATCAAGAATGTAGAACTTGAAAGTCTGTTTTGCAGTAATTTACAATCTTTATTTCAACTGTTTGACCAGCATTCCTACATTGAAATGAGTCGGGATACGATTATTGTACATCAGTAGTAACCTCTTGTTGTTGGTAATTCGCACAGGATGAAAAATCAGAAAAAATAGGTGATCGCTAGTCCATAGGGGACTGGAAAGATCGATAACATTTCTGCAATTGCAAGGGCGAATTCTGCACTTAGAATTTCAGATGAAATTAGAATCGAATCCGCCATTACCTCTGCGAATGCTGGACTATAACAAAAAGATCCCCGACTTCTTTAAGAAGTCGGGGATCTGAGCCTGTCGCTGTTTGCAAATCAAATAGGATTGAGATACTTGTTACCTGCTTTTGCGTCACGGTTAGTTCCAAGATGTTATTTTCGGATAGCCTGCACAAATTCCGCAACAGCATCGTACTGGTCAGGATGTCCAATATATTTCAGCAACAAAGCTGGGTCTAAATTCGGGAAGAAACTGCTCCGGTTTACTTCTTCATACTCGCCAGCCTCATTTAAACGGAATATCTTTATCTGGTTAGATTTCCAGAACCAAATTTCAGGCACTTTCTTGGGTTTGTATAACTCTTTGCGGTTAATGGTGCCACTAGTAACAATAACTTCAATAACAATGTCTGGTGTTTCTTTATTGCTGCCAATGCAGTAAGATTCATCTGGAGTTCCAGAAGCATACCCAGGTTCTTCGAGAGTGAAACCACCGAGGCCATAGAACCGGATGCCCAACTCTCTCATGTAAGCTTCTAGCAAATAGCTAAGAGTTCTTTTTACGTACTCATGTTTTTCACCAATGGGCGACATAATTTCTAATATTCCTGACAAATAAGAGAGTCGGACATTGCGGTTGTCCTTTAGCTGTGCCTCTATACCTTTGAATTCCTCCCAGGAAACATCTGCGACAGTTACAAGTCTCTCTTGTATGGGATGGTCTAGAAGTGGAATACTCATATCGCCTCTCAATAGTTCCTTTATTGATTGATAAGTAGCTGAATCAATATAAATGTTTTTACCCCTCTCTTAATTATCTTTGAATTAACCCAAACCCAGTTCTCGTTTTAGCAAGTTAATCGAGTTAGTGCCGATATAATTCTCAACTTTAATCAGCTTTGGTGGCCGAATAATATCTTCATCAAATGCTTGCACGGCTGCTTGCACTGCGGCAAAACTGGCTTGATCACTTATAATTACCTCAGCTCGCTTAACCATAGCTTGAAGTTTATAAGCATCTTTTGGTTGCGAAGTCATTATCAGTAGTTCATCCCCCCGCAGACCGTGGAGAATGACTTCTGCAGCTCGCGCAATTCCAGAGCTGAGGCTAACTATCCCTACACAGTTTTCTTTTGGTAAGGTTTTCAATAGGTTGAGTTCTTTGGTGTAGTCGTAGATATCCAGAGGAATTACTCGCGCAGCTTTAGGAGCTGCGATCGCTTCCACATTACTGATAAAATACCGACTTGTGACTACTGTTGCAGAAGTAGTTTTATCTAACACAGCTACTAATTCTTCCATTGCTACCAACTGTACTGGTATTTTTAAAGCTCGTTCTAATTCATACACCATCAATTCACCAGCACCCATATCGTGAGATGGAACTGCAACCAGTACCCTCGCACTACAACGCAAGCGCCAGTCAATTTCCGCTAAAAATAGCTCTCTGGCTTGATTAAGTGAACATCCTTGGGAGAGGAGATTATCAAGTGCTTGCTGGACAACTTGATATGCATCAGGATGTTGTTTGAGAATTGGTGATTGCAGCCTGCTACCGCCCTCATGACCTTGGGGACGAACATAAATTCCTGAACCAGCCATACTTTCAACAAATCCGTCTTCTTCTAGTTGACGGTAAACTTTACTTATGGTATTTCGATGTAAACCAGTTTGCATTGCTAATGCCCGTGTGCTTGGCAATTTGTAAGCAGGGGGATATTGCCGGGAAGCGATCGCAAACCGGATTTGATTAAACAGCTGAGTTGATGCGGGAATTTCGCTGTCTGGCTGAATACGGAATTGAATCATCAGCAAACCTCCTGAATGCTAAGTGCTGAATGCTAAGTGCTGAGTCCTGAGTGTTGCTTTCCTACTTAGCAATTTTGACCCAGCACTCCTTTAATAACCAGTTGCATTGCTCACTATCGGTAATTGATAATTTAATCAGAAAAACCTAGACATACTGGCACAGTTATATCAAATAAACACAAGGCTAATCACATAGCACTGGTAAAAATTATTATGACAGAGCAAGCAATAATTACCACAACGGTTAATCTTTTGCAAGATAATATTCAAGTGTCTGCTTACCTAGCAGAGCCAGAAGAACCTGGATCTTACCCAGGAGTCGTAGTATTACAGGAAATTTTTGGTGTCAACGTTCACATTCGAGAAGTTACAGAACGGATTGCCAAACTTGGGTATGTAGCAATTTCACCTGCACTTTTTCAACGTATTGCTCCTGGTTTTGAAACCGGATACACACCCGAAGATATTGAAACTGGCAGAAGTTACGCTATGCAAACTCAAGCATCAGAGTTATTGAGCGATATTCAATTAGCAATTGACTACCTCAAAAATCTGCCTCAAGTGAAAAAAGATGGTTTTGGCTGTATTGGCTTCTGCTTTGGTGGTCATGTCGCATATCTTGCAGCCACCTTACCAGATATTAAAGCTACGGCTTCCTTCTACGCTGCTGGAGTTACCACTCGCACACCCGGAGGTGGCGCTCCTACTGTTACCCGCACCAGAGAAATAACAGGTACTCTCAATGCCTTCTTTGGTATAGAAGATGCTAGCATCCCATCTGAACAAGTCGATGAGATTGAAGCAGAGTTAGAAAAATATAAAATTCCTCATCGTGTGTTTCGCTACGATGGAGCTGACCACGGATTTTTCTGTAATCATCGTGGCAGTTATAATCCTAAAGCTGCTGCCGATGCTTGGGAGCAGATAAAACAACTCTTTGGTCAACTGAACTGAAGCCTATGCAGCTAAGTTAGTTTTTTGTCATTTGTCATTTGTCATTAGTAAGAACCAAAGACAAACAGCGAAGTCAGAGCGGAGGCTTTCTGCGATCTGTTAGCGACGCCAGAGCGTCACTTTGTAAGAGAGGCTTCCGACCATCAGAACTTCTCCTCAGGGAGACGTTGTGCAAACGGGAGACAAATGACAATTTAAACTCCAGTTGCACTATATCAAATAACAATTAATCTTCAAAAGTCATGAATTCCGAATCGAACCTTTCTCAAACAGCCAATTCGTCATTTACGATGGACGATTTTGCCAAAGCACTAGAAAAACACGACTACCAGTTTCAAAAGGGACAGATTGTACGCGGCAAAGTGTTCCAACTTGACCATGATGGAGCATACGTTGATATTGGTGGCAAGTCGTCAGCTTTTCTCCCCATCGATGAGGCTTCTTTGAGAGCTGTTACCGATTTATCGGAGGTGCTGCCATTGCAAGAGGAAATGGAGTTTTTGATTATCCGAGATCAGGATGCAGAAGGTCAAGTAACTCTTTCTCGAAAGCAGTTGGAAATTCAGCACATCTGGGAACGATTGGCCGAAATGCAGGAAAATACCCAGACTGTGCAAGTACGGGTAATGGGTGTGAATAAAGGTGGTGTCACTGTCGATATTCTTTCTTTGCGGGGATTCATTCCGCGATCGCACCTGGCAGAGCGTGATAATTTAGAAGCACTCAAAGGTCAAAATCTGACTGTGGGTTTTTTGGAAATTAATCGTAACACCAACAAACTCATTCTTTCCCAGCGTTTAGCAACTCGTTCTAGCAACTTCAGCTTATTACAACTAGGTCAACTGGTAGAGGGCAAAGTTACTGGCATCAAACCTTTTGGTGTGTTTGTTGATTTAAGTGGGATGAGCGCTTTGCTTCATATCAAGCAGGTAAGCCAAAAATTCATTGAGTCTTTAGAAAAGGTATTTCAAATTGGTCAGCCAATTAAAGCTGTAATTATCGACTTAGATGAAGGTAAAGGACGGGTTGCTCTTTCTACGAGAGTTTTGGAAAACTTCCCTGGCGAAGTGCTAGAGAATATGGATGAAGTGATGGCTTCGGCTGAGGCGCGTGCCAATAGAGCTAATAACAAAGCATCTGAATAGTTTTGAGGTGGCTTGCTTGCCCAAAAATATCGTAATCTACCACAGAGCGATCGCATAAATTTACAGGTGAATAACACCTAAAAGTTAATAACTCCTAAGTTGGGTTACTACTCCCCTCGCATCAACTTTCGATGTGGGGGGATACTTTTTGCAGTATAAAGATAGATAAAGTCTAACCGAATAAAGGCTTAAGCTTCTTGTTCGGGAGCAACTTCATAAGTAATCGGTGTTAGGTGGTGAAGTAGATCACGAATTGCATCGGAAAAAAAGATAAAGTCGAATTCAATGAGCAAAATGGGATTCGACTTACTCAAAATACCATTTGACTTACTGATTTTGGTGTTTTCCGCAAACAAAATACTATTTGACTTACTCAAAAGGCTATTTGACTTACTAATTTTGGTGTTTTCCGTAAGCAAAATGGCATTCGACTTACTCAAAATGCCATTCGACTTAATCAAAAGGCTATTTAACTTACTCATTTCGGTGTTTTCCGCAAGCAAAATGACATATTGCTATCTAAATATGCTTTATTGCTGACTCATTCCAGTAATTCACACACTCGTAACAACTATCTCTTTAAGATTATTTTTCTTTATCTTTATTTAATGCTTCCTCGATCGCACGACGGCAAAATTCTGGAGGATCATCCTTGGTGGATAGTTCTTCTTTCATAGTCTTGGTGATGCGTAAGTTAATCCTCTCTGTTAATGATTCTTCTCTATTTGATTTAATTGGTTGTAAGTTTTGTGGGTTCCCTTTAGGATTAGGCATTATTGAGAAATATAAATAAGACTTGATTTACTTGGTGCCAAAACAATAGATTGTTTTTTAGTGGTTGCTACAACTTGCCGGAAGTACAACCACTAATATCCAATTTCAAAAATGGACACTACTATTTTATGTTCACCCGTTCCGAACTTGAAATCAAGACTATTAAAGAATTACGCGACTTGTGTCGTAGATACGGCATCAAACCAACTGGGAATGCAGGATACAAAACTTCGTACATCGTAACTCTGATGGCATTTCCACTTTTAGCGCTGCAACAAATGAAGCAGGGTAAAGGGTTAAAATCTCCTAACTTTAACGCTATCCAGGTAATCAGTTCTGCTATAGAAGAGATGAATTCACCCACAGATGAGCAAGCAGCACTAATTCGGATAACTTTAGAGGGTAGGAAAATGAGCTATCCTGACCGATACGACCAAGAGAACCTGCTGAACTTGCACAAGGCTAAAATGTCGCTAGAACAAGCTATTGACTTATTGAGCCAGTAAAACTAATCCCATTATCCTATGCCCTGCATCTACAAAGATGTGGGGGATAATTTTTAGAGATTAAGATAAATAAGGTGTAACCTATTGGCTTGGTTGGCGTGAGGATGTGTTTAGCATGGTTACTAAGTATAAAAATATGCTTATCTTTCCTGTTTAAATATTGAGCAACAGGTTTTAAGTATATATCGAGACTTCGAGAATTATAAACCCTGCAACTATTCAATTTAGGTATTTATATGTTTCTGGTAACTGGAGCAACGGGAGGAATTGGTCGCAGAGTTGTGCGACTCCTACGGCAACGAGAACAGTCTGTAAGGGCATTTGTCCGCCTTACCTCGCGCTACAGCGAGTTAGAACATCGAGGTGTAGAAATCTTCATCGGTGATTTGCAGCAGGAAAAAGATATCCAGAAAGCTAGTCGGGATGTTCAGTATATTATCAGCGCCCACGGTTCTGATAGCGATGCCCTATCTTTAGATTATCGCGCCAATATTGAACTCATTGACCAGGCAAAAGCCAATGGTATACAGCACTTTGTCTTCATTTCCGTACTAGGAGCCGATCGCGGTTATGAAGACGCTCCCGTGTTCAAAGCCAAACGAGCCGTAGAGCAATATTTGTCAGCTAGTGGCTTAAATTACACTATTTTACGTCCGGCTGGATTAGCATCTAACTTGCTGCCACTAGTAGAACGATTTCGGGAAACAGGATTGTATTTGCTGATTGGCGATCGCAAAAACCGTACCTCAATTGTCAGTACCGATGATTTAGCAAAGATAATCGTGGATTCTGTAACAGTTGAAGGCGCTCGCAACCAGATTTTATCAGTAGGAGGGCCGGAGATTTTATTACGAGAAGATATTCCCCGGATTTTTGGTCGGATCTTCACCAAAGAGCCAGTAATAATTAACTCACCACTATTCGTCATTGATGGGTTACAAGGTGCATTAGGTTTATTTAATCCGCAAACACAAAAAGCTTTAGGAACCTTTCGCACATTGCTAGCAAATGAATTTTTCTGTACAAAAGATGAAATTGCCAGCTTAGAGGCGATTTTTAACTTCCAGTTGGAAACATTAGAAAGTTTTTTGCGGCGCTATTTAGCAGTTTGATACGGGAGTGGGGATAGAAGAAGGGAATAGGGAAAAAATTATAGGAGATAAATTATTCTCTGTCACCTGTAACTTTTTCCCTAACCCCAATTACCGATAATCTAAAATCAAAAATCTAAAATTTAAAATTCTATGAAATCTTCCCTAGCTGTAAATGCTGCTCAAGCACGTCAGACAAAAGAGCGATTCGCCAAACCAGAGGAACAACTCACCTATGAATTGGGGAAGGCGGTACAGGAATTGCCGCCCCTGTATACTAGATTATTAGCGGGAACAATGACACTTATTGTATTTGGAGCGATCGCTTGGGCGCATTTCTCGCAAATAGATGAAGTAGCAACAGCACCAGGGGAATTAATTGCTTCTGCACAGGTAAGACCGGTGACATCTTTGGGTGGAGGATCAATTGTTGCTGTTAAAGTGCAAGAAGGCGATCGGGTTACTAAAGGTCAAATTCTGATTCAAAAAGATCCAGACTTGCAAAAAAGCGATGTTTCTCGCCTAGCCAAATCTACCAGATTGATTCAAGACGATTTGCAACGTTTGGATGCAGAACGCATTGGAGGCAAAACCACTGGAACAAAACTGCAAGATGAACTTTTAAACTCTCGCCTGCAAGACTACCAAGCGCGTCAAGCAGCAGCCGAGGCAGAAGCAAATCGCCAAATAGCACTTATCGATCAAGCCAAAGTCCGCTTGACTAGGTTGCAAGACAACCTAGTTAATGCCAAAAGCAGCGTTGCCAATGCTAAAACCAACGTTGTCAACGCAGACAGCATCCGCATTAAAATTGAAAGTAATTTGGCACTTGCCGAAGAAAGGGAAAAAAGCCTACGCACCCTAATTACTCCTGGCGCTGTACCTCGTGTCGATTATTTGGATGCCCAAGAAAGATTAACTCGTGCAAAAACAGAAATCACCAGGACACAAGATGAAGTAATCAATGCCCAGAATAGAAGAACAGAGGCTCAAGATAAAGTCACATCATTAGAAAAAGATATTGCTGCTCAAGTCCAAGAAATTCGCCAAGCCGAACAAGCCTACAAAGCTGCACGCAATCAGATCCAGCGTGTAGCATCAGAACGCCAAAGTGAAATTTTGACCCAATTGAACAAACGCAAAGAAGAACTGACAACTGTTCAAGGTCAATTAGAGCAGGCAAGAAAGCAGCAAGCTTTAGAAACCATTGAGGCTCCCGTTGCCGGTACAATTTACAGAGTTAAAGCTACTAAGGGTCCAGTGCAATCGGGTGAAGAATTGCTATCAATTTTGCCAGAAGGAGAAGAAATGCTCCTAGAGGTGAAAGTCCTCAACCGCGATATTGGGTTTATTCGTCAAGGGATGAAGGCAAAAGTGAAAATGGCAACTTTCCCCTTCCAAGAATTTGGGACTGTAGGTGGCGAAGTTATGCAAGTTAGTCCCAATGCAATTGTTGATAAAGAATTGGGCTTAGTTTTTCCCACAAGAATTAAGCTAAGTAAACACTCGGTTAACGTCCGCAATCAAGAAGTAGAATTTACACCAGGCATGGCTGCTACAGGTGAAATTGTCACTCGTAAAAAGTCAATTTTGACATTCATTACTGAGCCTGTGACGCGGCGGTTCAACGAGGCATTTTCAGTTAGGTAGATTTGTAGTCTCTGTAGTGAGTGCTGAGTGAAAAGATTTATAAGTACCACTTTTTACTCAGCTTGATACCCTTGCTGGGCAATACAGCACTTCCTGCTGCTATGAGGTACAGATACTTGGGATGCTATTAGTAGTCTGTCAAGCTAGTAATGAAAAGTTTGTAGTAAGCACAAAGCGTGCTTAGAAAATAAGGACTGAAGTCCTTACTACGAACTTTCTTACCCATCAATTTAAACTTGACAGACTATTAACACAGATAAACAATAATTCGATCAATTAGTGTACCTCATAACTTCGGGAAGTGCTGTAATAACAGCCGTTATTCTTAATTTAATGCTTAAGAACTTACGCACTGACAAAAAATACCAAATATGAATCAATACGGTTCAGTTAGCGCAAAAAACCTTAAGCTGCGTAGGTTGGGTTTCGCAAAGCCTCAACCCAACCTACGATTCTCCTTAACTGAACCGTATTGAAATATGAATATGGTTAAAGGCTACATCTTTCGTAAGGGTTT
This sequence comes from Nostoc sp., assembly GCF_041747015.1. Lineage (GTDB taxonomy): Bacteria > Cyanobacteriota > Cyanobacteriia > Cyanobacteriales > Nostocaceae > Nostoc. Next base: position 20,089 of record NZ_JBGTFY010000074.1, on the reverse strand, counting down.
AGCAATGCTAAACCCTTACCCACGCATTTGTAACATTATTAAAGTGAAATGGTATTACGCAGTTTTTGATCCCTTATTTTTATCTCTTTGTAAGAAATTCTGGATTGGATATACAACAAGATAAAATGAAGATTTCATGAAGCCAATTGGCTTAATATTGTGTTTTTACTATGTTATATGCAAATATCTATCTGGTGTATCCGTGTTATTGACTAGACAGTAATTCATTACTGGTTAGCAACATTTCAGTTTTGCATATCTACCCTAATTATTAGAAATCGCACACCACTTGGTTCAAGTTGCGATTCACCCGTTTGAAGCAACTAGCCTAGTTTCTGCTGACTTGTTTGGACAGCATTGACCACAAAAGCAGCAACTATTGTGCGAATTGTATTCCCCAGTCCTAAATATGTTTCAAAAAAAGTGAGATCCTGCCCATTAGATACCGATATGTGCAAATATTTGGCAGAACTGCTAGATACCTCGTCATATTGGTGTATGCAATATCTATTTTCTTTGGAGGAAGAAATTTCATGAGAACTTTGAGCATCTTTAAAACAGTATCTGCACTGGCTGCGGCTTCTGTGGTAGCAGTAATTGCTAGCGGCGGAAAAGCGTCAGCTATCACCTTTAACTTAGGTGGTCCTGCCCAACTCAATCCGGGATCTATCACTCAAAGTGGTATCCAACTGACTTCAACGGCAAGTGCAACCCCCAGGCAAAATTTTACTGTAGTAGAAGTTAATGCTTTTCGTACAAACAATGGTTTAGGAATACTAACAGATACTAATGATCCTTCTTTCGCCGATAATAATCAGATTGATGGACTTCGTGCGATTGAAACACTCACCTTGACTTTTAACCAAGCTGTAAGTCTAACATCTGTCACATTTACTAGTATTAGCAATGGGCTTCTTGGAAATGACAATTTTACTTTCTTGAACAATGGCAGTGTAGTGTTTAGCAATCAGAATATTCCTGGTGGCAACGCATCGGATACTGGCACTAGTATATTCAACAGCTTTACCCCTTCTCAAGGCACAGGCACATCTTTTGGATTCAGGGCTGGTCAAATCAATGATGACTTTTTCATCAGCAGTGTTGAGGTTACGGCTACGGCTGTTCCCGAACCAATAACGATCGCAGGGATGGCTATGGGGTCTGCATTTGGGGTAGTACTTCGTAGAAAGTACAAGAAAGCAGCAAAATTATCTGCTAAAATGAGCAGTTAATTTTTAAGATTAGGGGCGAAGCATACCACCTAAAGCACTAGATTCTTGTATTTCCAAAAATATTTGCAATACATGAATCTGCTGTAAGTAAGTAAAGCTCTATGCCCCTATCTATGTATCTCCATCAAGTATTTTGTGAGATGGTCTTATGAGGTGAATCTATTTTTTAAAATTAGACTCCCTCATTGCAGGTTACAGCTATGATGTAAGCGCTTATATTCAATTATAAAGGGTTCAGTTTTTAGCCAACCGATGGTTGATAAAAGGCGTTTCCCATGATTCGCTCCATTTTAGTATTGTTAAAAAATTTGTATTAACCAGCCTAGCCCTTTGATAGACAAGATTAAGTATCTTGCAAAAGTTATGATCAAAAACTATTCTATTGCCAAATCACTGAAAAATCCCGAATTGTGGCTATTAGGAATAGGATCATCATTGGTAGCAATTAACTTGACGCTAGCATTAAGACATAGCAATATTACGAATCTTTACATATTTTTTTTATATTTTATAACTATATATTCTTTGCTTAAAGAAAAACGCTATGACTTAACTTTAGAAAGTGGAATTATCTCTAGTTCTTTAGGTACATTGCTACTTGTATTAGTATTTATTAACAGTACACTTCAAATAAATAGTGTTGCCATATTCTTATTGCCACCTATCATGTCTGGCTTTGGTCTTGCTCTACTAGCTTCCGGCTATCAGGGACTAAAACAGTACCGAAAAGAGTTGCTAATACTAGGTTTTCTGACTATACGCAGTTTATTAATGGTGCTTCCCTATAAAATAGATATATCACTTCTAACTGCTAAATTATCTACAGCCATTCTTTGGTATACAGGTTTTCAAGTGAGTCGCTCTGGAGTTATTCTTAATCTTCCCACAGGAAGTGTAGAAGTATATTATCGCTGTGCTGGGACAGACATGATCATAGATTTGTTAAGCCTAGCAGTATTGTTTATTTTTATATTTAACCTAAGTTTGCAGCAAAAATTCCTTGTACCAATAGTAGCTGCAACATTAGGATTTATTGTCAATGGCTTTAGGGTTGCCCTCATGGCTATCTTAGTAGCACAGGGTGATAAGCAAGCATTTGAATATTGGCACCAGGGTGATGGTTCTCTGATTTTTTCCATGATTTCTACTCTATTTTTTGGCTGTTTCTGCTGGTTTTTACTCAGTAGAAATGAGCGAGAAAATCAAAATACTACAGATACTCAAGGTGATGCACTGGAAACAAACCCGGATTAAGTTTTTGGCTTTAATATTTAGCACTGGGATGTTAGTTTTGGGAAAAGTCATATTATTTCCCAACCCAGACAAACCGAAAATTAACACCTTCGTTTTTCCCGAAGAAATACCTTTAGCAAAATGGCAAGCAAGTGTGGCTAGCCCGATAAAATCTTTAACTAAAGAAAATCCAAACTTAGTGGCAGAAAAACATTATCGATATGTTAAAAATGATCTGCCTTTAGATATTGAAATGCGTTATTTACATAATCTTTATAACGTAGATATTGATGCGTATATCAAGCAGAGTTTTGCCATAAAATCCTCTGCTGTAATGCGTCAGCAAGAGGGAGTAGGCTACTACGGCGTGGGACTAGATAAACAAAAAGCCTATCTAAGTACGTGTATCAACCCACGGGGAAATAGTACCTTCACTCATACACAGTTTAGAAACAATCGCTACAAAGATATTAGCTTTGATCGAATAATGCCTATTTTACAAGGGCAGGAGGCACTTTTAGACAAACGCTGTCTATGGGTACATTTATCGATTCCTTTAGGAAATTCTTCCCCAGAAGTTGCCTACCAGGTACTAGAGCAAGCTTGGTTATCCTGGTATCAATGGTGGCAACCCCGGTTTCCCAAACCTTGAATTTAATAACTGTACACTTTGTAATTATCTTTAACTTATGTCTGAAACTAACATCCGTGAATTAGTTGAAGTAGAGTTCACAAAATTGAGTAAATCAGTAGAGACTATCCAGCCTTTACTAGAGTTAATTAATCTTTGGCGGTTAGTTGGCTACGGTCTTTTGTGGCTCGCGTTTCTAGATATCATTGAGATTTTTGTACCCCCAAACTTCATGAATCCTAATTGGGAATTTCAAACAATGGGGAAATTAGTTAGCCAAGTAGCTGTCCCATTAATGGGAGTATTGTTTGTATTTTCGGGTAAGTTGGCAAAACGAGCCAAATGGGAACCACGCATCTTAGCTTTATTATCTCATTTAACCCTGTTAGTTGGATTGTTATTTATATTACTAGTTCCTTTAGGAATACTTAACACAGTACGTTTGTATAATAGCAATATTGTCCAAATTGATACCGACTATAATCAGAAGGTGTCTCAAGCTAATCAGGTTGAACAGCAATTTAGCCGAGCTTCACCTGTAGATATAGATAATTTTCTCAAGCGTCAGGGTCGGTCATCAAATGGCAAAAATCCTGAAGAATTAAAAAACCAAGTCCTCTCAGAACTTACGCAAGCCAAGCAACAACTTAAGAAGCAAACGGAAGCAAATAAGTCTTCTACGACTCTGGCTTTACTCAAAAATTCTGTGAAATGGAATCTAGGAGCTTTAATATGTGCAGCTTTGTTTATTAGTATTTGGAAAGAAACACTCTGGGCGAGAAAGCGGTAAGCTATAGGATGATCTAACTAACTCCAGCCATTGCCGCCCAAAAAAGCTACTACCGCCAACTGGAATTAAGAGACTAGATTCTCAACCTACCATTAATACTGGCTGCCGTATTAACTTTATTGTGATTGTGGCGAGAAGTACCAGAGTCTTGAAATTAAAACCATAATTCTGGATTCGTTAATTTGTAATCAATTTCAGATGGTGTCAGATAATTTGCCGTTTTTGCCGTAGCTACGCCCATCATAGACATCGCTTGACTGATTACAGAACCAACATTGGAATTACTCAAACTAGAGATGGTTTCTGGTGTTAGATAATTTGTTATTTTCGTAATCCCTTGACTGATTACAGAACCAACATCGGAATTATTCAAGCTAGAAATGGTTTCTGGTGTTAGATATTTTGTCGCCTGTGTCTTGATGCGTAGTAGCTTGTCGTTAGACATCGCTTGACTTACCGCAGAACTAACATTAGAAATATTCAAACTAGAGATTGTCGTTTGTGTACTATTGCCTGCCGTTTCTGTGACAATTTGACGTACTTGGGCATCACTCAGGTTGGAGTTAGCACTCAGCATCAGAGCAACTACACCAGCAACGTGTGGAGCAGCCATAGACGTGCCGCTATAAGTGGCATACTGATTATTCGGAACTGATGAATAGACCTTAACTCCCGGCGCTGTGACGTAAGCAATTTCGTTCGTTCCAGAGCGGTTAGAGAAGTCGGGCATATTATTATTTCTATCTACTGCCCCAACGGCAATTCCCGACTTGTAGGCATAGCGGGCGGGATAATCTGGTAATGAGTCACCATCATTGCCTGCTGCCATGACTACAATCACTCCTTTGCTGCTGGCATAGTCAATGGCTGCCTCTAGAGTTCTATTGGAAGATGCGCCTCCTAAACTGAGGTTTATCACATTAGCTCCATTATCCACAGCGTAGCGAATACCCTTAGATATGGAATTATAGGAACCAGAGCCAGAGTCATTTAAAACTTTGACGGGCATAATCTTGGCATTATAAGCAATTCCAGTGACACCGTAGTTATTATTCTCTCCGGCGATCGTGCCGGAAACATGAGTACCATGACCGTTGTTATCTAGAGTGTTATTGTTTTTATCAGAGAAATTCCAGCCGTAATTATCATCAATATAGCCATTGCTATCATCATCTATACCGTTACCCGCAATTTCGTTGGCATTCGTCCAGATATTATTTCTTAAATCCTCGTGGTTATAGTCAACCCCAGTATCCACAACAGCAACAATAACACCATTACCTGTGTATCCCTGTGCCCAGGCTTCCGGTGCTTTAACAAGGTCTGCTCCCCAATTATTGCCACCTAAATCAGGAACATCAGTAAAGGTATTTTGACCAGTAGCTCTAGACACTGCTGCTGCTGCATTAATCAAGCCATAGCCATTGGTAGAGTTATAATTACTGATGCTAGCAGTCGTGTCACTGGTAGTTTCTGAGTCATTTTTATTTAGCAATTGTACATCAGCATCGGTTGAGTTGTAGCTACTACGTCCGCTGAAGTTTAGGCTATAGTCATTCTTTGTATTAAAGCTATCTAATGAGGAGATTGAAGAGACGTTTATCTGTTTCTCTGACAACAGATTTTTATTAACATCATTACGGAGCATAAGTATTTTTTTCTCAAAGATAGCGATCGTTTTTTTGACAGATTGAAATATTAAAACCTTTGCTAGACAAAAGTTTTAATGTGTGAATAAGCCATATTGTTAATAAGTACTATGAAATCTCATAACAAAATGCTAATTCTATTACTAAACAACATAATCAAAAGTGGAATTTTTATTAACATCTTAATTGATACAACCGATATTAAATTTGTAGTAGTGTAAGTATAAATTGGTGTATTAAAAAATTAATTGCGTTATGTATAGCAATCCTAAATGAGTTACAAATAAAAAGATCCCCGACTTCTTGAAGAAGTCGGGGATCTGAGTCTCTTAGTGGAGAGCAAATCAAATATTTTACTTCTGAGAAACCACACTTAAGGATTGTTCTATGCCAAGCTATTTCCTGCTGTAGTTGTGACTATGTTACGCACTTGAGCATCAGTTAAGCCTTTTTTAGCACTGAGCATCAGCGCAACTACACCCGCAACGTGAGGAGCTGCCATAGAAGTACCTGGAAGAGATTCATATTTATTACCAGGATATGTGGAGTAGATGCCGATACCAAAATAGCTTTCGTATGCTCCAGGAGCTGTAACGTATGCGAGTGGAGTTTTTCCAGCCCGGTGGGAGAAGTCGGTCAACGTTCTATCATAGTAGACTGCTCCCACAGCAAGTCCCCATTTGGTTGCATAGCGGGCAGGATAGTCCGGTTCTGATTTACTATCATTACCTGCTGCCATGACGACAATTACTCCTTTGCTAACAGCATATTGGATGGCTTTCTGCCGTTCACTGTCACCCGAAGGCCCACCTAAGCTCAGGTTAATGACATTGGCTCCATTGTTCACAGCATAGTAAATACCATCATTTACAGAATTACCGGAAGAACTGCCTTCTTCATCGTCTAAAACTTGGACTGGCATAATTTTGGCATTATAGGCAATACCAGTTACACCGAAGTTATTTTTTACTGCTGCAATAGTGCCAGCAACATGGGTTCCATGACCGTTTGCGTCGAAGGTGTTGTTGGTTTTGTTGATAAAGTTCCAGCCGTAAACATCATCAATGAAACCGTTGCTATCATCATCCTTGCCGTTGCCAGCAATTTCCTTTGTATTCTTCCAGATATTTGCGCTCAAGTCTGGGTGGTTGCGGTCAACCCCAGTATCCAAAACAGCGACAACAATACCCTTACCTGTGTATCCTTTCGCCCAGACTTCCGGGGCTTTAATTGCGTCGGCTCCCCAATTATCACCACCCAAGTTAGGAACATCAGCAAAGGTAGTTTGACCTAATGCTTTTACCACTGCTGCTGCTGCATTTACTAAGCCATAACCTGTAGTGGAGTTAAACCCACCACCATTAGCAGGAGTAAGAGTAAACGGTATATAAACAGCGTTATTACTTTCATTGCTTTCGGCAATATTTCCCCCACCATCGGCTTTGAACATCAGATAGTATTTACCTGCTGCAATGGTGGTATCAATAGTCCAAGATACAGACCTTGAAACCACGGCAGAAACGGCAAGACTATTGATAGGAACAGAGTCATAACCTATAGAGATATCATCATCACCACCAAGGTTTGTATCCCTGGAAAGATAAAAAGCTCCTTTATTACTACCAGCATTGCCATTACCTTGATTTTTCACCTCATAGGTAAATTCAAATTTAGTACCAATGGCTGCGCTGGTGGGAGCTGAAGCATCTGCTATTACTAAGTCTGGTGCAGTAATTTTAATTGCTTTGGCAACAACGTTGTTATTTTCATTGCTTTCCTTCAAAGACGCGTCGCCATCTGCTTTGTACAGCAGATAGTAATTACCAGGTGTAGTTTTGCTGGGAAGGGATAAGGATGTAGACTCTGAACTTACAGCAGAGGGCGCAAGGTCGTTATAGTTATTGATGTAGTCATAACCTAAATAGACATCATCATTGCTGAAGCTTGGATCTTTGGAAAGATAAAAGTATGTAGAGTTAAGACTAGTTTTGCCATTACCTTGGTTTTTGACCTGATAGCTGACTTTGATTGAAGTGCCAATGTTAGCCTTAGTAGGAGCGATCGCATTTTGTATTACTAGGTCTGGTGCAGCAATTGTAATTGCCTTGGCTGTAACATTGTTGTTTTCTTTAGTTTCAAAAATCTCACCATTGCCATCGGCTTGAAATAGCAAGTAATAGTTTCCAAAAGTAATCTTACTGCTGAGTACGAAAGAGTCAGACTCTGACTCATAGTAACCAGAACTCAATCCAGAGGAGAAATAGCTTCGGGAATAGCTTAAGTATGTGTCATCACTGCTGAGAATTTTATCCTTGGATAGATAAAAGTTGGTATGGCTAGCAACAGCGCTACCAGCACCTTGGTTTTTCACCTGATAGTCCAGTTGGATGGTACTACCAACAGATGCGGAAGTTGGAGCGATCGCATTTTGGATGATTAAATCAGCTTTGGTAATGTTAATTGTGCCAGCAACAGCGTTATTGCTTTCATTGCTTTCGACAACATTTTCATAGCCATCGGCTTGATATGCTAGATAATAGCTGCCTGCGGCGACGCTATTAGGGATGGTGAGTGTGGTTGACTCTGAGGTATAGTAACCAGATGGAATGCTAGTTACATCGTCATAGCCTAAGAATATATCTTCAGTTCCTATATTCAGATCCTTAGACAGATAAAACTTCGTGTAGCTATAACCAGCACTCGCATTCCCTTGGTTTTCGATTTGATAGCTCAGTTGAATAGTACTGCCAACAGCGGCAGAACTGGGAGCCGAAACGGTACTTTGTACTATCAGGTCTGGTTGAATAGCAAGAGCAGATGCGATCGCCTTTGACCTTGTGGGAGCCATCGCTTGAGTAGTAGCATTGTAACTTTCATTACTGTTGGCTACCCTAGTCGCCTTATCGTTACTCGCTTTTGGAGCAGAGATTTCTTCAGGAGAGTAACTACTGCGATTGATTAATGTCGATTTGTTCTCAATACCAACACTGAACAAGTTAGTGTTTTTTGTGGTATCAAAAATACTAACTTGTTCAGTGGATGCTAAAGCACTATTTTTATCATTCATTGGAAGAAAAATGTTACGATAGTTGGGACAGGAAATGAGTAGTTTCACCTGTGTATGTCGAAATAAATTTACACGGCAATGACTACTCAAACCTTGGACAGATAAGGGATTGAGCCTGGAAATTATATAGCAAGTCAAAGAGTTGCTAGGAGCCTATTTATCTCCAAAATACATAATTTCATTGTAATTATACGCTTTTGTAAAGTATAAAATATATTTTTAAATTAATACTTAAATAATTATTTATATACAAACTTGGATTGCAAGTAAAGCACACTCCAATACTTCTCGGTTAAGGGGAAAAGGGGAAGGGGAAAGGGTAAAGAAAAAACCTTTAACTTTTATCCTTTTCCCCAAACCCGATCCCGAGTTAAAAATGCAGAAGCGAGAGGTATTTAAGCACACTCTGGTATATATTTAGTGTTGTTGTTAGTGAATATTTGCGATCGCTTCTCATATTAAATCTCTACCATCTTTAGAAACCTTACTTGAGCAAATTAATCCTGATTTTGCCGTAACTCTTTTAGCACAATGTGAAAAAATTGCTCATCTAGACGGAGTAATTATGCCAAAAGAAGCTAAGGTGTTAGAAACGATCAACACAAAGTTAAACCATAATTTAGCTCAAATCAAATAACCTGAATATTACTGTTAACATTTCTTAATCAAAGGCGATCGCAACCTCTACAAAAAAGTGTGATCGCTGGCTTAAAAATTGTGTCCCTAACCCCGATTTTAACTAAATTTCATCGCTCTAGTTGCGTTAAAAATCGCTAGTAAAGCTACTCCGACATCAGCAAAAACAGCTTCCCACATTGTCGCTACACCAAAAATACCTAATCCAATAAATATACCTTTAATCGCCAATGCAAACCCAATATTTTGCCAAACAATTTGCCTTGTTTTTCTGGCGATTTGGATTGCTTCTGCCACTTTTGACGGTGCATCTGTCATGATCACAATATCGGCAGTTTCGATCGCCGCATCTGAGCCTAACCCGCCCATTGCCATACCAACATCGGCTCTAGCAATCACTGGCGCATCATTAATCCCATCCCCAACAAAGGCAACTTTACCATGCTTGCCGGCAGTGCTGATTAATTTCTCAATGGCATTAACTTTTTCTTCAGGTAATAACTCTGCTTCGTAGGCATCTATGCCAAGCTGTTGAGCAATTTGAGAGGCGATCGCTTGATTATCTCCTGTTAACATTACTGTTCTGTCTACACCCATTCGCTTGAGTGCTTGAATAGCCTCTCTAGCATCTTCTTTTAGTTCATCGGCAATGACAATATACCCAGCGTAAATATCATCCACTGCTAAATGAATAACTGTTCCTTCTACTAAGCAATTATCATGAGCAATGTTTTCTTTATGGAGTAGGCGATCGCTTCCCGCTATCACTACCTTATTTTCAACTTTGGCTTTAATTCCATAACCTGCGATCTCTTCATAATTTTTTACTTCAAATTCATCTATTTTTTCACCATAAGCTTTGCGGATAGATTGAGCGATGGGATGATTTGAGTGCGATTCTGCTTTGGCAGCTAATTGCAGTAATTCTTGTTCATTGAAGCCATTTTGCGGTACTATTTTAGCTACTTTGAACACCCCTTTGGTTAACGTTCCAGTTTTATCAAAAACAACTGTATTAACTGAATTTAAAACATCTAAAAAAGTAGAGCCTTTAACTAAAATACCACGTCTAGCTGCACTTCCCACACCTCCAAAATAACCTAATGGAATACTGATAACCAGTCCACATGGACAGGAGATAACTAATAAAATTAGGGCCCGATAAAGCCATTCTGAAGAAGTTGCGCCAGAAATAAATAAAGGAGGTAATAAAGCAACTGCTAGAGATGTAAAAACTACTATTGGTGTGTAATATCGGGCAAATTTAGTAATAAATTTTTCTGTTTCTGCTTTTTTACTTTTGGCATTCTGCACTAAGTCTAAAATCTTAGCAATGGAAGATTCATCAAAAAGCTTTGTGACTTTAATGCTGAGAACACCCATTTTATTGATCATCCCCGCCAAAACTGTTTCTCCTAGCCTCACCGTTCGCGGCACAGATTCTCCAGTTAGTGCAGATGTATCAACTTGCGAATTCCCATCTATAATTTCCCCATCTAAGGGAATCTTTTCTCCAGGTTTGACAATAATAATATCTCCAATATTTACTGTCTTTGGGGATACTTTTTTGATTTCTCCCTCTGTTTGGATATTGGCATAGTCTGGGCGGACTTCTAATAATGCTTTGATGGAATTACGTGAACGACTAACGGCAATATCTTGGAACAATTCCCCAATTTTATAAAATAACATGACTCCGACAGCTTCGGGTAATTTATGAATTGCGATCGCCCCTAGTGTCGCTACTGTCATCAAAAATGTTTCATCAAATACTCTACCTCTGAAAATATTGCGCCCAGCAGTTTTTAAAACACTCCATCCACTTAATAAATAGGCAGGAATGAAAAGCAGATATTCACCTATCGAGTAAAATGTATTGTGTAATTGATTTTCAAAAATTACACCAGGCGCATATAAACTTAAAATCATCACCAAGGGCAATACCTCATTTTTCAGATTGAATTCTCCACCGTGGTTGTGGTCATGGTTATGATTATCATGATTATGAACATGGTTATGATTATCGTGATGATCAGGTTCACAGTTGCAACAACCTGAAGATTCTGAATGTAGTTTCTGCTTCATTTTATCTGTTGAGGCTAGTAAGTTATTTGATATATGAGCCTTTATTCAAATGTAATGAAAAAAAGAAGTTTTTACAAGTTGATAATTTAAGAACGAGAATCTATATCAATACAAAATTTAGGTTTATTGTTGAATTTTTCTACTAAGTTTTAGTGAATATTAAGATTTATAAATCAGATCATTTCAGTCTGCGTGTCAACTTCGGGTTATGGGTACTTTATGAGATAGCGATCGCCGCTTGTGACTTAGCGGAAGTTTTAGGAAGTGCGATCATCGCGCTGTATATGTATAACAGCCCTAAATGTAAAGGCTTTCGCTATACAGAAGCTTTCGTAATCTTGTTAGTAGCATCAGTTATGTATTTCTTCCTTTTCTCTATGTCCAGCCAGTTTATTTATACTCGCCTAATTTGTAATCAAACTGGGTAAATATGGAACTTTCTTGGGTAATAAGTGTCAATCAAGCTATTCTCAGTAAAAATTCACTTGAAGTTTGAAAGTGAATCGAATATCCTAATCTAGATAGGCAATTCTTTCAAGGAAATCATGAACAAAAAAATTATCCTAAATTTGCTTTCCACTTCTTCCGTTTTTGTGTCGCTGATGTCTACGCTGGCAGTATTTCATCCTGCCCATGCTAGTAGTACTCAACGATTAATGCACACACAAGACGGTCGTACCTGTATCAGTAACCCACATGGTGGAAAAGATTTTGTGTGCATTCGAGATTCAGAGGGAAAGCAACCGTATACCTCTACACGTTCCTCAAGTATTGTCACATCAGTATCAGATCGGAATATTGCCATGTTGAATTTTACTGACGAGGAAAGTGATGCTGCAATTAAGTTATTTGACTGTGACTGTCCATTATGTGTAAACTCTTTGCGTCAATTGCGAGGTACTGGAAACTTGGTGTATTAAGATTAAAAAAAGCTGATAACGACTATAGCTTCTGTTAGATAGACGTGATTAATCACGTATAGAAGATATACGAAACCAAAAAAGCATTTTTAACTAAGTACCACTACTATTATTTGGTCAAATGTAAATTCATTATTGGGGCAATTCATGAATTGCCCCTACAAACGCCTCTAATTAATGTTGACGAAAAAGACGTAAAGAAATTATCAAATACTCTCTATGCGTCTCCATGTCAGAGCGTCCTGTTCATTCAACTACCTCATTCACAGGGAATCTATCAATCAACTGCATTGCCCGATAGGCATTACGCTGGAAAGAGTCTGGCAAATGGGGAACGTGGGGTATTTGCGATAATAAATCCAACGTCCGCCGTAAAATTCTCACTACATCGCCTTCATCTAAGGTGGTGTTTTCGCAGAGTTCTATCCACTCCATTCCCAGCGCCCATTGTTCTACGATCGCAATTAACTCAAATTCCAACCATATAGGCAGCGCTACGTTATACCGCCGTTGTAGTTGGAACATTTGGCGGCGAATTCCCTGCAATTTTTTTAAGGCTTCTGCCACTTCATTACTAAGCTCAAAGTTAACCTTGCTATCTGGACGGGGCGTTTCCATCACCAAACCGGCGGCGGCGGCGGCTAAATGATGCGGATCTAAGTTGCCCAATTCACCACTAGCAAATACTAAACCCAGCCACAATTCATTTTCCCCTCGAATCGCGGCAGCAATTCGCCCTAATACTGTGGGGACTAAGTTATCTAAACCGCCAAAGTGTTGCAGAATTGCGATTAAATTGAGAAACTCTTCCCAATGACGTTGTGACTGTTGCTCTACTTGCCCTTGCAACTGTTCGAGTTCGGCTTCTAGTTCGACATAGCGGGCCCGGCGCTTGAAAAGGGTTGCAGCATTGCCTGATTCATGTAGGGGATGAGTTTCTAATTGCTCTTGGACGGCGGTAAGGCGACTGAGTTGTTCCGCTACTTCTGGTGCCAGATGCAAAGATTCTATCGGATCGGGAATACGTGCAGCGATCGCAAATGTTTCTTCATTACCACGGCGCGACTGTCCAGGTTTCAAGGGCATCTCAGGTGGTGGTAGCACATCAGGCGACACCTCAACTCGCGGCAGTTCGGCATACAAATCGACTACATCCCCTGTGGTTGCTACATACCAACGGTTATCATGTCCCAAGCATACCAAGTAAGGAGCTTGACCAGAACCAGCCGATTTTCCCACTAACACTGCGGTTACAGGGGAAGACACTGTGATATTTTTGCCCTTGAGACTCAACAGAGTTCCTGACACTGCAAAGTCCAACATCATCCCTAACTCTTCTTGTCGGTCTGACTGTGCTTGCTCTTGCAGGGTTTTCAATATCTGGCGTTCCACTTTCAGGCGTTGCCGCAATTTTTCATAAACAGCTAGTTCATTTTCATCAACTGCGGCGATTTGCTCATGTAATTGTGCTAATTGTGTTTGCAGTTCGGCAACCTCATCATATTCTGGTCTTAAATGCAAGGTGGCCATATACTGCCCAAAGCTGCGCTCTATGAGTTCCCTGGTTTGCTCTAGGGTGTGGGTTTGCAGCAAGTTGAGTACCATGCCATAACTAGGCGTAAACTGGCTTACTAGGGGGTCTGGCTTGGATGTTCCCAAATACGCGGCTTCTTTGGCTCCTTCAAAGGGAGTTTGGACTGTCACCACATGACCTTGTTTATCCATCCCCCGGCGGCCTGCCCGTCCCGCCATTTGCAGAAATTCGGAAGCGTTCAACAGGCGGTGTCCGGTGTCGGTACGCTTGGAAAGGGTAGAAATTACCGTTGTCCGCGCAGGCATATTAATTCCCGCTGCTAGTGTCTCAGTGGCGAATACGACTTTAATCAGCCCCTGCTGAAATAGTTCTTCTACCAGGGCTTTCCACGCAGGCAGAATCCCGGCGTGGTGGGCAGCAATTCCCCGATACAGTGGTGCAATTTGCCCAGAACGCCCTGCTTCGGGATTACGGGCTAAAAAATCATCAATCTGTTCCCGTAAAATTTGGGATTCTTCACTATTCACCAGCCATAAATCACCCACTTCTGCCACCGCTTTATCACATCCCCGGCGGCTGAAGATAAAGTAAATTGCTGGTAGCATATCCCGTTGCTCTAACTGACTCAAGGTATAAATGATACCAGGAGCCTCTGGTCTACCATTTCTTCCCCTTTCCCTTTCTCCCCCTCTCCCTTTCTCCTTCTTCTTTTGAAGGCGGGGGTTAATTTTGGTTTTGCTATCATTCAGCAGGGGAAATAACCCTTTGGGATTGCAAAAGTGAAATTCCAAGGGGACTGGGCGAAAATCGGAGTAAATCAGGTCAGTTGGGCCGTGAACGCGATTTAGCCAGTCGGTGAGTTGATCACTGTTGGCAACGGTTGCTGAGAGGGCTGCTAATTGAACTTCACGAGGACAATAGATGATTGATTCTTCCCAAACTGTCCCACGTTGGCGATCGTTCATGTAGTGACACTCGTCAAGTATCACGGCTTCAACGTCTACTAATGAGATGCCGATTTGCCCAATGGGTGTGCCATAGAGCATATTTCGGAAAATTTCTGTAGTCATTACCAAAATCGGTGCATCTCTGTGGATGGAAGCATCTCCAGTTAACAGCCCGACTTGATCAAAACCGAATTTTTCTCGAAAGTCACGTAATTTTTGATTCGATAGTGCCTTTAGGGGAGTAGTATAAAATACACGTTTTCCTCGTGCGAGGGCGCGATAAATCGCGTATTCTCCGACTAATGTTTTGCCCGAACCTGTGGGCGCACATACGACTACGGAGCGTCCGGCGTTTAGGGACGCGATCGCTTCTTTTTGGAACTGATCGAGTTCAAAGGGAAATATTGATCCAAGATCAAGTTCTGGAGACGGCGCAGGATAATTCACTCAATCACATTTGCAACCAGATTGTTTACTATACTAACGTTGGGAATAGGGCATTGGGCATTGGGCATTGCTTATTCCCCCTGTACATCTTATCCCCCCCATGCCCTATGCCCCATTTGTTATTTTCCCATTTCTTGCGATCGCTCTGTGGCAGCTTTGACTGCTTCAATTAAAGCTGAACGAAATCCTGCCTGTTCTAGCTTGGCAATTCCGGCAATGGTTGTACCACCGGGACTGGTAACGCGATCTTTGAGTTCGGCTGGGTGCATTTTGGTTTCTTGCAACAGTTTCGCTGTTCCCAGTACGGTTTGCAAAGCTAGTTGATTGGCAATTGCTCTAGGTAAACCTGCCGCTACTCCGCCATCAGCAAGTGCTTCTACCAAGAGCGCCACGTAAGCTGGCCCGCTACCAGATAGCCCTGTGACTGCATCCATCAGCGCTTCTGATACTTCCACTACTTCCCCCACAGCCGAAAAAACTTGCTGTGCTATTTGGTGATGCTTGGGGCTAGTGTATGCACCTGAACAAATCGCGGTAATTCCCGCTCCCACAGTTGCGGGTGTATTGGGCATTGCTCTAATAACTGGCGAGCGCACAAATGCAGCTTCTAGCTGACTTAAAGTTACACCCGCTAAGATGGAAATGATCAATGGTGAGTGTTCTAGATTAAGAATATCAATATCTGCTAATTCTTGAGCGATCGCGCTAAACACCTGCGGTTTCACGGCCAAAAACACAACTTCTTTTGCTTGGGTGAAAACCTGACTGTTGTCTGTCGTCACAACAACATCGTATTGCTGTTTTAAAAAATCTAGGCGTGAAGATAATGGTTCGCTAACTATGACTTCTGATGATTGATAAATTCCACGGGTGATTAGGCGGGATAATAGCGATTCTCCCATTACCCCACCACCAATTAAGCCAAATTTTATAGTCATTGCTTATATAGTCAATAATCAATAGCCAAGAGTCAAAAACTTTCTATCCTGAATTTTTGACTCTAGACTTTTGACTAATTTAACTTTATTGTGCCATCCGGTTAGTTTCGTTGCCCCAGGCTTGGTTTGAAGTACCTGTAGAACCTGTAGGACGAGAGGGACGTACTGGCGGTTGCGGTACTTCATGAAGAACGCCGCCTTGGGTGCTAACTTGCACACAGCTTGGCGTAAACAAGAAGATGCTCTCACCAATGCGTTCTTGATGTCCATCTAGTGCGTAAGTACCACCTGCAACAAAATCTACTGCTCGTTGAGCTTGATCTGGGTCCATAATTGTCAGATTTAATACTACTGACTTACGTTCTCGCAACGCTTGAATTGCCTGGGGCATTTCTTCAAAGGTGCGTGGTTCGAGTACTAAAACTTCCGAAATTCCGTTAATTGCTCCTGGCATACCAATCACATTCCCCATTGGCTTTGAACCTGCTGCTAGATCATCTTCCATTGTAGGCACTGGTTCCCGCCAGCGGCGATTTTGAGCGCCCGTAGTCTCTTGTGGTGCTGGTTGGGGATTTTCTTGCTGATACAGATTTTGATAATTATTATCTCTACCTGGCTCTTCTTCGTAATACTCGTATTCCACTTGCTCATTTAGACCCACAAAGTCTCTGAGTTTGGAAAATATATTGTTCATTGCGTGTGTACTCTCCTGGTGCGAATAGCCTGTATTGACTTGGCTTAGGATTGATTGAACTTAGAAGCAATCGCTACATAGGTGGATACTTCAGCAAGTGTTTTGCTATTTGTAGCCTATACTACGGGTTTTGGCGATGAACCTACACTTTTTGGAAGGTCTGTGCATCGCCTAAACATAATTAATGAGTAAAGATTATATCCTAAGGTGTGTCCGAAGGAAAGTTCTTTATACCCCATTTTCCCTTGGCGATTGCTCTTGTCAATACTATATCCTTTGTTTCTAATTGCACCAGTCTGTTACAAAATTGTTGTCATCAAATCCTTAGCTCTATTAATACTGCACCCCAAGGTTAATAATTAATCGGCTAAGGGCGATCGCCAAACAATATGGTTCCTAATCGTACCATCGTAGCACCTGCTTGCACTGCCAGTTCGTAGTCGCCTGACATACCCATAGACAGATGCTGCATTTTAATATGCGACCAGTTTTGCTCTTGGATTTCTTTCCCCAGTTCCCGATTGAGATTAAACACACTTAAAATTTCAGAATTATTTAATCCTGAAGGCGGAATTGTCATCAAACCTTGAATTTGTAAATTTTTGTATTGATTGAGTGCGGGTAAATCAGCTAAAAGTTCTGGCACACTCCAACCGGACTTATTGGGATCGGGGACAATTTTCACTTGCAGACAAACCTTTGGACTCACTCCTAGCTGTTGCGCCAATTGGTCTAAACGCTGTGCCAGCTTCAAATTATCGACGGAGTGAATCCATTGGAATTGTTCAATAGCTTTTTTAGCTTTATTGCTTTGCAAATGTCCAATAAAGTGCCAGTTAATATCCGGTAAGTCTTGCAACTCATCTTGTTTACTGGCGGCTTCTTGGATACGACTCTCCGCAAAATCACGAATTCCTGCGGCATAGGCAGACCGAATGGCCTGGGCAGAAACTTGCTTGCTAACAGCAATCAATTTGACTGAAGTTGGCAGTGAGGAGCGAATGGTAACAATACGTTCGGAAATCGAACTATTCATTGGAAGGTGCGTTGGAAAACACTCTGAAGCTGATCGTACTCCTGAGATTGTCCACTGCGCCGCAGGGTACGTAAGCGATTTTCCAACATCATTCTCGCCTCAGTACGTCCTATAGGCTGGAATTTAACACCTTTAATGTCATTTGCTACCAAAAAAAACAAGCGTTGAGCATAAAGTGTGGTGAACAGATCCTGGTTCTCATCAACCATACAGATCTTGTAGAGTAAACCCCAAGTTGGATGGTTTATGTAAGTTTCTGCGTTTTCTGAATTCATTTAAGAGTCAAGGTGGGAGTATATATATCTTTTCGCAGCTAATTCCAAACATTCAGACGATAATAACTTCCTTTCGCCAGAATATTTGCTTAAAATGCGAACTGCGGTGACGAAGACCTTGATCTAGTTCCTAATGGGCAGATGAAGCTAGTGGTAGTGAGGCGGAACTTGTCGAAAGTTCGATGTGGCAAGGGAAAACACCCGATAAAGTTCCCAACGGCAACAGCCAACTTTCTAACCATCTTTCCATACTGCCACAACTGTAGCTGAATGGCGCAAAATTGCAACTGGGAAGTAGGGCAGATGAATTAATAACCAATGCCCAATGCCCTAATTAATTATTTAGCATTTTCAGTGCAGCCAGTTGTGCCTGGGCTTTGTGCAGAGATTCATACCATTCTTTTTCAGGATCGCTGTCTGCGACAATTCCAGCACCAACTTGTCCCCAGACGATGTTTTGTGGGGGGTGCTGAGTGAGGAATTCTCCACCTGCTTGAGATGCGGGAGCTAGTAACAGGGTACGAATTAAGATATTTAAGTCTAAATGACCGCGCCTATCTAAATAGCCGCAGGAACCGTAGAACAAGCTGCGCCGTAAGGGTTCTAATTCTTCAATAATTTCCATACAACGGACTTTGGGACAACCTGTGATTGTGCCACCGGGGAACGTGGCACGAATCAAATCAATGGTAGTGTATTCGCCTTTTAAAGTACCTTTGATGTTGCTGACAAGATGCATCACATGGCTATATCGCTCAATTACCAGCAATTCGTCAACAGCAACAGTTCCCCATTCACAAACTCGCCCTAAATCATTGCGTTCTAAGTCCACCAGCATGATGTGTTCTGCACGTTCTTTAGTGTTGCTGAGTAAATCTTGCGCCAGTTTAATATCTTGTTCTGGGGTTGCGCCACGCGATCGCGTCCCAGCGATCGGTCTAGTTTGGGCTTGTCGATTTTGCAACAGTATCAACCGTTCTGGTGAACAGCTCATTATCTCTCCCCAAGGCGATCGCCAATAGCTGGCAAAAGGAGAAGGATTGATTTTTTGCAACGCTTGATAAATTTCCCAACCAGAAGCCGATGTAGACGCTTGAAATCGCAACGAAAGATTTGCCTGAAAGATGTCTCCAGCTTGAATATATTTTTTCACCTGGTTTACAGCTGTTTCATAATCTGCTTGCGATGTCAAAAAGAGAGGCGGGGAAGAAGATACGGCGAAATTCCTCTGTTTGTCTTCTGCTTCGTCTTTCCTTGCTAACTTCTTCTCTAACTCATCGAGTCCACTGGGATCACTTGCAGCTAGCCAAAGAATTTGTTCTGCGTGATCCAAAACGGCAAAACAATCTGGCTCATACCAAAAAGCTATAGGAAACGGCAGGGGATCAATTTTATTACGGGGTAACTGTTCAATTTCCCAGGCTACATCGTAGCCTAGCCAACCCAACCAACCGCCGATGAAGGGGAGGGAGGCGGGGGGAGATTCTACTTCGTCTCCCTTGTCCCCTTGCTGCAACAACTTTTCCAGGAAAGGGAGAACCTCTCCTACTTCTGGTGTCCACATCTGTAGGATGCCATCAACTATGCGAGGAGCGCCTGCACAGATAGAATATCGGCTGAGTTGGGGATGATCGATTGGCGTTGGGTAAGGACTTTCTAGTAGAGTAGCAATTCCCGGCACGGTGGTGGGGCGAAATAGGACAGCAAAAACTTCTGAACCTGTGCGTTTTTCTAAGGGTAGCGATCGCCAATACCAAGCCTTAGTCATATCTGTTTACAAGGGTTGTCAGTTTTCAGTAGGGAGTACAAATAATTAGCGCAGCGTTAGCGAGTCTGAGAGGATGAATGAACAAGTCATGATTGATGTATCAAATGTTGTTACCTCACCCTAACCCTCCCCTTTCTAAGGGGAGGGAACCGGATTTTTTTATTGTTTCCCCCCTTTATAAGGGGGGATTAAGGGGGGTAATAATTC